>JAGPVT010000156.1 GCA_018066865.1 Marinobacter sp.
AATTCCGGAGCGTGCCGACGGCGCTTTCGGTAAGGGCGGGTTACGCTTACGTTGTTCATAGATAGTGTCCACTAAAGAATAAGTGGACACTATCTTGAAGGCTGCGGAATCAGGCTCAAGATGGGTTTGCCGGACGCTTACAGTTGATGGCCTGAAGCAGGGACTTGAGCGGCTCATTCGTGTCGTACTTTTCTCGAAAGGAGCCGTCGGGTTTGGCCTCTCGCTCCACGAGCCTGTAATAAGAATCAGCATTCTCGGCCAGGTCTAAAAGGTCTTTACTAGAAACCTTTAAAGAGCCAGCTAAGGATTCGAGACCAGAAACTCGACTACCTAAAAACCTCGGTGTGAGGATGGTCTGCGGAGGATTTGATAAGTTCTTTTGCGAGTGCGCGGAGCTCATTCTTCGTTCCTTCCGACAGACTAGCTACCTCTGAATCCTCAGAAGCTAAAAAGATGAGAAGGCTAGAAGGGACTCCGAGAGCTGAGGCAATTTTCTCGATTGCGGTCATGGTTGGCTCGCGTTGACCCTTCACGATTAGGGTCAAATAGGAGACCGAAATTCCAGCGCTTTCGGCTAATCTACTTTTCGTAACGCCTTTGAGCTTTCGGCACTCCTCAATAGCGTTTCCGAGGTTCACGGTTATCTCCAAATATAGTTAGAGGCCCAGGGCGCCGTCATCCACCACCCCCGAGAAAGTCTCGGATTTCAGGGATGCACTTAACGATTGCACCAAGCAGAGTGAGGGCCTTATATATCAAAGCACCTTTCTTTGCTTGGGAGACTTCATGCCGATGCGCCGATGCAATTTCAGCTATCAACATCTCAAGCTCTCGTTTTTCCTCGGCACTACATTCCAGCTTCTGATTCAGCTCTTTGTTCAGGCGCTTCAAAAGCACCTCAATATCGGTTAAATCCGACATAGTTGCATTCTCCTCAGCAAGGTCGACGCAGGATTTGCGTCTGGCCCCATACCGCATACCAAGTCGCTATGCTGAAGAGCATAGATAGTGGAAGAAACCGGAATCCTAGACCTCGACTAAGCGGATTACGCGTTCATTCTGGCCCCACCAAGAAGCACTAAGCCTGAGCAGCATGCCTAGGGGCAGACACTCGTGGGGGCCAAATTATGACCCTGAATTAAAGGCCGAAACTTGGTTATGAGAGAGAATGGCAATTGTTAAAGAGCTGTCTCCGGGCGAATCGCCCGTCCACAAAAGCGATGGTAGTGAAGTTTTATCTGTGAGTCAAATAATTTTTCTGAGGGTAAACTTTCATTGGGAAGCAGACCTGGACCAGATTTACCGCACTCTCACCCCTGAGAGGGTCAAGCCGATGGGCCGCAAGTAGTCGGCCTCAAGCCCGAATAAATGAAACCATCCAGAACGAGCTACGAGAGTGCTGGGTTCGAAGAGCGGCGAGAGGGGCTTCTCCCCCTTGCTTCTATCAGCTAGCCAGCGACTGCCGACTCATTGATATGGTTATGCTATCCTAACGATAGAACGAGCGGCCCTCCGAGGGACGACATGTAAAGCCGAGGCTGAGTTGAAAAATATCAAACATTAATGTCTTTAAGTTCGGTTAATCGGATTTGCCTTAGCTAAAAAATATCAAACTTCAGAGTTTGTTGAAGCTGAAAATACGCAAAAATGAAGCCAGTTTTTGTCAAACTTTAATGTCCTCTGACATTCGCTATGAAAATCAAATCGCTGGAAACCTTTTTCTGGATTGCCAAGCTCGGCAGCTTTCGGGCGACAGCGAAAAAGCTGTATGCATCACAACCGACGATTTCTGCCCGTATCTCCGGCCTGGAAGATGAGCTCGGCATAGAGCTCTTTGATCGTTCCGGCCGGAACGCGGTGCTGACAGCAAAAGGTCGGCAAGTGCTGGCCTATGCCGAAAAAATTCTCCAGCTCCATGCTGAATTGCTTGAAACCGTTGCCAGCCCGGATGCCATTCAGGGCACTATCCGTCTGGGTGTCGCAGAAACCATCGCTTACACCTGGCTGCCTGAGCTGATAGAAAGCATCAGTGAAACCTATCCGGCCATAAACCTGGAACTGGATGTTGATATCTCAGTCAACCTGTCAGAAAAGCTGCTGAAACGAGAGGTTGATATAGCGTTCCTTATCGGTGAGGTGAAGCAGGAGGGCTTTTTCAATCTGCCTTTTTACAGCTACCCGCTGATATGGGTTGTCAGCCCCAAACTGGCGCTACCTCCTGAGCCCATAAGCCTCTCCGAGCTGGCAAAAATTCCGATTATCACGTACCCGAGAATGAGCGAGCCTCACGTTAATATCCGCTCAATGATCAATAAGATGAGCAACTCCACTCAGATTCATTCCAGCTCTTCGTTATCCACGATTATCCGCATGGCTGTGGATGGTATCGGGGTGAGTGCTCTGCCAAAGGAAATCATCAAAACGGAACTCGCAACGGGGCAGCTCCGTGAGTTTTCGGTGGAGGCCAGTATTCCCGATCTGGTTTTCAATGTTGCGTATTGCTCGGCCCCGGGTGCAAATGTTGTGCGGGCCGTAGTGGATCTTTCCCTCAAGATTGTTACGCCTAAGCCCTTCTAAAGTTTACATTAAGCCTGAGTGATCGAGTTTTTCTATCAAAGTCGATTCTAAAATTCGATTTGTACTAATCAATGATCCTGCGCTAGCTTTAAGGAAAATCAAAATAAGGCAGGATCATGGCTTCGTTGGATACCCCTCAGCGCTTTATCACACCCGGAGATGTCAGGGTAGCAGCCCGCAATGGCTCGCTGCTTGGCTCGACAGCCGGAATGGCAAACGGTTTTGTTCAGGTAAATCTGGTCATATTGCCGGAAGAGCAAGCCAATGGCTTTCTGCGCTTCTGCCAGGCAAACCCGAAGCCCTGCCCGGTGCTGGCAGTCAGCGAACCGGGTGCAAGGCAATGCGATGTGCTGGGTGAGGACCTGGATATTGCTCGAGATGTGCCTTCCTACCGTATATACCGCAATGGCAAATTCGACGGCACGCTGAACGATGTTTCAGATGTGTGGCGCGATGATCTGGTGACCTTTGCCATTGGCTGTTCATTCAGCTTTGAACATGCCCTGCTGCAGAGCGGTGTGCCGGTGCGCCACATTGAGGAAGGGCGCAATGTGCCCATGTACAAGACCTCGATTCCCCTGCGCCCGGCGGGAGGATTCAGCGGGAACATGGTGGTATCCATGCGCCCCTTCCGTGCCGCAGCGGCCATTCGCGCCGTTCAGATTACCACGCGCTTTCCCCAGACCCACGGCGCCCCTGTGCACCTTGGCGATCCTTCATTGATCGGAATAGAGAATCTTGGCTCACCTGATTACGGGGATGCGGTTTCTGTAGCAGGTGATGAAATACCGGTCTTCTGGGCCTGTGGGGTTACACCGCAGCAAGTTCTCATGGATTCGGGGATCGAATTTGCGATTACACACACGCCGGGCCATATGTTGGTTACGGACATTCCTGAAAGTCAGGTGGCTTTGCTTTAAGACCGTTGTAACACCGCTGTAACACCAAAATAAATAGAGAGGAAGAAGGCAATGATGACAAGAAAATATCTCGTATCCGCAGTGACCGCCGTAATGCTTGCTGCCACAGCACAGGCATCGGCTCAGGAGCTGGACAACACCAGTATTTCCTATGTCGGGAGCTGGAGCAGCCTGTCCCTGTACAAGAACTTTGAAAAGCCATTCTGGCAGGAGCATGTAACTGAAGCGTCTGACGGGCAGATCAAAACCGAGGTGACCACCTTTGATCAGATGGGTCTTGGCGGAGGCGAGGTATACCGTTTGATGGCGCGCAATGTCATTGATGTAACCTCCACGGTGGCGGATTACGCAGTGGAAGATGCCCCTGAGCTTGAAGGCCTGGATATGCCAATGATGGCTCCAGACGTGGAGACCGCACGGAAGATAGCAGACGCGTATCGGCCCGTGCTCGCCGATGCGTTTGTCGCACGCTTCGATAACGCGAAACTGCTTGCCATAGCGCCTTACCCCTCGCAAGTGGTGTTCTGCAACACAGAAATCAAAGGGCTCGCGGACCTGAAAGGCAAAAAGATCCGCGCCAGTGGGCGCACCACGGCCGCGTTCGTGCAAGCCCTGGGTGCTGAAGGCATAACACTGAATTTCAGTGAGGTACCGGGTGCCTTGCAGCGCGGTGTTATTGACTGCGCGGTCACCGGATCGCTCTCAGGCTACAGCTCTGGTTGGCAGGAGGTGTCTACGCATCTCTATCCGCTACCGGTGGGCGGTTGGGATTACGTGCTCACGGCAATGAATGGCAAGAAGTGGGCTTCACTGTCTGCAGATACCCAGAAGTGGCTGCAGAACGAAATTCAGGTTAACTATGAGAATCCCGTGTGGGAGTCCGCCGTTGAGGAAACCCGAGAAGGTATCGCCTGCCTGACCGGCAAGGGTGAATGCGCGCGCGGTGAATCCGGAGACATGGTCCTGGTTGAGGCAACCGACGCTGACTTCACTGAAGTGTCCCGTCATCTGCAGGCAACATTGCTGCCCAACTGGGCTGACCGTGTTGATCAGAAGTGGGTTGACCGCTGGAACGAGACCATCGGCAAGGTAACGGGT
>JAGPVT010000159.1 GCA_018066865.1 Marinobacter sp.
ATCCGTCTCTCAAGCCGCAAAACATCTCGGAATAGGTAGATCAACAGCTTACAAGGTAATCAGAAACAACAGCCACCCGTAGCTGTTCGCTGAAAGTTCCTCATTAGAGTAATCCTACGCAGTAACCTTCCGATGGGGCCAGTTCGCCAAGCTAATAGGCGAGGAAAGCTTGTTTCAGGCCTCGGTCCGCCGTCTGTCGGGCAAGGGGTTTAGCGCGCCCGTCATCGTTACCGGCGAAGCATTCCGCTTTATCGTGGCTGAGCAGTTGGCACAGGTGGAACAGGTCGCGCAAAGCATCCTGATCGAGCCCGAGGGGCGGAATACCGCGCCCGCGATCCTTGCCGCAGCGTTGGCGATTTCCAAGAAAGACCCAAAGGCCCTGATGCTGGTGGCCCCGTCTGATCACGTGATCCCGGATGCGACTGCTTTTGCCGCGACCGTGCAGGCCGCCGTGCCGCGTGCGCAGGCCGGTGATCTGGTGACCTTCGGTATTACACCCACACATCCCGAAACCGGCTACGGCTATCTCGAGCTTGCCGCCGGATCAGACGTGGGCGCAGACACACCGCAACCCCTTGCCCGTTTCGTTGAAAAACCTGATGCAGTCCTTGCGGCCGAGATGTTGACGGCAGGCAGATATCTCTGGAACGCCGGCATCTTTTTGTTCACGGCAGAAACGATTATCGCGGCCTATAACACGCACGCCCTTGAGATGCGCAAGGCGGTCGATGAGGCGCTGGAAAAAGCCAATGCAGATCTCGGATTCACTCGATTGGCTCCGGATGCGTGGGCGCAAGCCGATGATATATCCATCGACTATGCTATTATGGAAAAGGCAGACAACCTAGCTGTGATGCCCTTTGGCAAGGGCTGGTCTGACTTGGGCGGCTGGAATGCCGTCTGGCTGGAAAGCGGGCAAGACGCTGATGGCAACGTCTGTTCTGACAATGCGACGGCAATCGACTGCACCGACACACTGCTGAGGTCGGAAACGGACGGCCTGCAACTGGTCGGTATCGGGCTTCAGAACATCGTCGCCATCGCCATGGGCGACGCGGTGCTGGTCGCGGACAAATCTCAGGCGCAGCGCGTGAAGGAAGCCGTCGATGCGCTGAAAGCCAAAGGCGCGAGCCAGGCAGTACAACTGCCCCGCGACTACCGCCCCTGGGGTTGGTACGAAAGCCTCGTGATCGGGGGCCGTTTTCAGGTCAAGCGCATCGTGGTCCACCCCGGTGCCGCTCTTAGCCTGCAAAGCCACCACCACCGGTCCGAACACTGGATTGTCGTCGAAGGCACGGCAAAAGTGACCGTCGACGACACCGTTCAACTGATAAGCGAGAACCAGTCCGTCTACATCCCTCTCGGTGCCGTCCACCGTATGGAAAACCCCGGTAAGGTGCTGATGGTTTTGATTGAAGTCCAGACCGGCAGTTATCTGGGAGAGGACGATATTATCAGATATGAAGATGTCTATGCGAGGAGCTGAGTGAAAACGGCTTTGTTTATCTACTACCCGAATATTACTTAAAATATTTAGTCGCTACGGGTAATACTCCCCTAAAATTAGTGTGGTTCAGCCGTAGAATTCATGCGGCTGTTTTAAGTTTCATAGCGGGTGTGACGCCGCCCATCGCGATGTTGGGTCGTTCGTTCTTTGGCCGTCCAAGGCCGTTCAGTCGCGTGGCCTTGTGCTTTCTCGATGGCTTTAAAGATGCATTGCGCCAACCACTCGCCACTCCCTCTCACCGGCATGAGCGAAAACTGTCTACATTCTTGTAGCTAGGCGGAACCAGGCCCGGCAGTCTGTGTTCCCAGGGGCAAAAGCCTTCACTGTTTCCAGCAGTGGTCTTACATCAGTTTAACAACTGATGAGATTTGCTGCAAAGGTCTGGACTATGACTTAGTTCTTCTGTGGCAAGGCAGCGGCTAGCGCCTGTGCATAGGTATTCCGTGCCGTTTTCATGATAGCAACTTCCTGCTCCAAGTTTGCGATCTTCTGGTCCACAATATTCATATTGCCGAGCTGGGTCTTGGCCTCATCTGACAGATCTTCAATCAGGTATTCTTTGTCATCGATGGTGATCTTAGGTTGGTCAGACATACGCACTCCGTGTGTTACTCTTGCTGGCCCTATAGGACAGGCTTGTTCAGGAAAAAAACGGGGGACCCAAAGGCCCCCCATCATGTCTTTTATAATCAACCTGACGGCAGATTAGGCAAAGTTTGCGTCGGTCAGGTCCGCAACAGTCACACCAGTGAGCTGAACGAGCAGATCGTTGTTTTCAACGAAGTTACCGTCAGTAGCTGCATCATACACAGCGTAGGACTGACCTTGGAACGTGAAGGCACTCCATTCACCAGCAGCACCGCTCTGAACGATTGCGTTGGTTGCGATGTCAGCAGCGTCTTGCAAGGTAGCGCCTGCACCCGAGAGGGCGTTGATCGCTGCCTGAGCAGAGGCAACCAGCGCTGTGTAATCGCTGTCACCAGCACCGATTGTGGCGTCCAGAATGTCGCCGCCGTTGCCAGCAGTGAAGCTGTTAACCACGTCGACCTGAAGACCAAGCGCCGTTGTAGCGGCACTGGTATTGTTGACCGCACCACTATCAAGACCGGAGTCGAACTGAACAGTGTCTACACCTGCACCGAGTGTGATTTTATCACCAGCAGAATTAACAGAGTCTGATCCTTCAATTACCAGGTTACCAGTAGCAGCCGAGGCATCGATCGTGCCACGGTGCGTCAAACCTGTGAGGTCCAGGTCACCGGCGCCACTGATGTTGATGGTCGAGCCTGCAACAGCTGTGATAGTACCCACGTCATTGAAGCGGCCCGCTGCCAGGTCACCCTGCGAGTCAATGTTGATTGTCGCCAGCGTACCAGCCGGAGCTGTTCCGGAGAGGTTAACCGTCACAGCACCAACGTCTGCATCGTTACCGTCGTTAGCAGCTACTGTAGGATCGGTGCCAAGCAGAGCCAGGTTCAGAACGGTAGATGTACCGTTCATGTTGAACACTGCCGTACCGTTGTTTGCTGTACCGAACTCATATGTGCGAGCGGATCCAGCGTTGTTGATAACGTCGTTACCATTCGTATTGAACTCGATGTTGGTGATACCGGCATTGGTGAAGGTCGCACCGTTCAAAGTTACACCTGTGCCATCAAACGAAACACGCTCAACGGAAGTCAGTGCGTTGAATGGAGCAGCAGCAGCAGCGGCAGAGAGGTCACCAGAAGTCGTAACGCGTACGGTGTCCATACCGTCGCCACCATTGACAACATCACCTGCAACACCAGTGGAAGCAGCTGTCAGGCCGGCACCGAAGTTGAAGCTGTCATCGCCAGTACCACCTGTGACGGCAACGTTACCACTACCAATAGTGGCGGTCACACCGCCGGCGTTGGCCGAAGCGTCAAGTGTCGTGACATTTGAAACATTAAGCAAATTGAGGGAACCATCACCCGAAACGTTGACGGTGCTGCCATTGTTGAAAAGGTTAAGAGTGTTAACGCCAGTCGCAGCTACGCTGAATGTCTCAATTCCATTGACGCTGACAGCAGCGTTTGCACCGCTGACGGCGATGTTTTGTTCGTCTGCCAAGCCAGTCACAACAGAAGCATTGTAGTTAACAGCCACACCGGAGAAAACGTTATTCGCGCTGTTCACTTCGATGCCTGCAATCGCAGCCATATTGACGAAGTTGGTTGTCGTGTTGCTGTTGTTCGAAACCAGCGTCTGAACACCAGTTGCGTTTGACATGTTGAAGGTTGTACCGGAAAGGTCTTGCACACGGACAGTTTCAACGCTGGTCAGGCTGGCAGGAGTGAAAGTACCACCAGTCGTCGAGATCAGGTTCAGCGTGTCGTTGCCAGTGCCACCGTTGACGGAATCGCCAGTGTTGAATGTACCGCCAGCTGCGACGTTCGCAGCAACACCCGTGATGGTGTCGTCACCCGTGGTCCCTACAACGTTGTCAACACCTGTAGTGAGTGTAAAGGCTTGGCCAACATTCACTTGGCCGGTCAAATATGCATCAGTTGCCGCTTGGGCATCTGTAACGGTCGCTGGATCTTCAGTTACACCATTGACGGCTGCAACTGCTGCCGACTTGGCCGCTGCGTCAAAAGTAAAGTTGGCGACGTTACCTGCATCAGTAGCAAAGTCCAAACCAACTGTAACTTTGTTGTCGAGCACTGCTTTGTCAAATGTTGGTGGTGTAGCCGTCGGTGCATCTACTGCGCCATTAATGATGGCTTCGATAAAGTCAGCAACAGAAACTGAACCAGATTGAAGAACGCCGGTCCAGAAGTTCAGACCTTCTGCTTCAGCCGCACGGCCAAACAGGTTGAGGTAGATGCTTTGAATGAACGTGGAAGGAGTCGAAACATCTGGCGTTGTCAGGAAGGGGTACAGAGCAGTCGCCTCGGGGGATGTGGCGAAGTCTTCTGCAATTGTATTGAATGCGCGGCCGTTGTCGATCTGGTCAATCCAGAATTGCAGACCTTGTGGATCGGGGGCACGGTCGAAATACCCCACGTACAGGGCGACGAGCGAATTAATTTGGGTTTGTGTTGCCATGATGTTTGCTTTCCTACTGTATAAGCGTTCACATTAGTGTTCATTTGCGATCACGCGGCAACCAAAGAAACCTTAAAAAAGGGAGCTCTCACGAGATCGCGGACTGATCGCTGTGGTAGGGCGTAGCAAATCTTAAGATAGCAGGCAAGGATTAATATCCAGCAAAAAGTATACCAAACTCCTTCCCTTGGTGCGAAGGTGCGTGTAATGGTGTCATGACCCAAATGGTTAGCCTGTAATTTTATACTTAGCCGGAGCAAACACGACTTAGCCCTCCGGTTGCAAGAGGTGGGCTAGGTATTAAGAGAGTGAAAGTTTAAAATGGCCAATAATAATAAGACATCACCTGCCCTCGCGCGCGATAAAGAGCCTCGTGTCGAACTGGGTGTCTGGCTGAGGTCGCTGCGTGAAGAACGCGGGCTATCTCAACGTCAGCTAGCCAACCAACTCTCGCTGGATTACTATACGTTTATTTCACAGCTTGAAACCGGACGCGGCAAGATCCCGAGCTCTCGTTATCTGGACTGGGCGAAAGCTCTCGGTCAGGATCCGAAACCATTCATGAAAATCCTTTTGAGTTATTATGAGCCCGAAGCATACGATATTCTTTTTGGTGACAATCAAGAGGTTTAGGTATCGCGTTTTAGAGTGCCTGAAAATGCGTTCAAACGCTCTTTTTGCATCTCTGAAAGAGGGTGGCGTTCGCCTTGAAGGTCTGCTGTGCTGCGCAAAGCCAGAATATGAGCTGCGGTCAGAACGGTGGCTTTGGCTAATTTGACGATCTCTTGCGCGTAGGTTTCAGGCGCGTGGTGAGCCTCAAAATAAGCACGCCCTGCTGTGCCGACGTCCTTCACCAAACTGTGGTCGGCAGCGAGTTGCATAAACAATTCATGCAATTGGGTCATCTCGTCTTCAAGGTCTACGAAGTAGGCGACGCCTTCTGGCAGTCCCGCATACCAACCTTCACGCGTCACTGCGGCAGCGGCCCCTGCGTTCCATATCCGCAGCTGACTTCCAGAAGCCTCGCCCATGCTGGGATGACGTAAGTTCAGCACCAGATGGGCCTGACGCAAGGCATCTTCTAAGACGGGTTCTGGTACGAAGCCATGCAACCGCACCCGTTCGCCCAAACCAAGTTGAGCCAACTTGGTGCGGATAAGATCCGGGTTCCAGATCTTGCCCATCACATCAAGCCGGTAATCAAAATCTGCGGGCATCTGAGCGAGCGCTTCCAGGACCTGCTCCAAGCGCCTGTTCGGTCCGATCCAGCCAAATTGTAATAGCCGCAAGGGACCACTTGATGCACGGGTCAGCGGAGGCTGTGGGCCAATTTCAAAAGGCAGGGGCAACAAAAAGCAAGGCAGCTGAGGCAGACGTGCCTGCACCGCATCGCGCGCCATATCTGTATGGGTAAGCACAGCGCGGGCCTTTTTCAGCACCAGCTCAAAGCCAGGCATCTGGCTGCTGATTGCAGCCCCTTTCTGGGTCTTATCCAAGCAGGCTTGACCAATTTCAGCACCTTCCGCGCCATACCACTTTTGCATGCCTGCCAGATAAGCTTGGGCCTCCCATTCGTCGTATTCGACAGCCTCAATCATCAGCTCCTGGATCGCCAAATCATGAAGCACCACGATTGAGGGTATACGCTGCACCAGCCGCAGGAGGCCTGCGTGGTAAACCCATGAGTTTCCAATGTGGGCAAAGAGTATCTCAGGGCCAGCCCCGCGCCGTGCCGCGGTGAAATCACGCGGCAGGATCGTATCGGGGTCAAACCGCTTGACCGTGCAGAACCGCTCCAACGTCAAATCCCACTCAAGCGCATTGGTCCACAAAATGACCTCGGCGTTCGCACTGAGTGCTGGCAGGATGCGGGCCGTATAATGCGCAATATCGGTCTCAGCCGGTGGCAGAGGGCTGATCCAGTGGATTGTAAGATGAGGGTGTGCAGCGTCCATCAAAGGGCCCGCCTTG
The DNA here is from genome assembly GCA_018066865.1 of Marinobacter sp. Lineage (GTDB taxonomy): Bacteria > Pseudomonadota > Gammaproteobacteria > Pseudomonadales > Oleiphilaceae > Marinobacter. The sequence goes on from JAGPVT010000159.1 coordinate 6,551, forward strand.
CCAAGGCAAGGAAGGCAGCTTCAGAGCAGGGCAGCATTACCATGTTGGCCCGCCCCGTCCCGGTGAAGACGCCAACACCGGTTTGCAAAAGCTGCATCTTCAGCGTGCCGCCAGCAGATGCCGCGGCGTCTCGATCACGCCGGAAGTTAAAAGTCGTTTTCTCCCCCGGTGCTACAGCTTCATCCAGGGGCAGGACGACATTGGTGTGGACCAAATAATCCTCAGCATTAATCCATTCGGCCAAAAGCGCCGTAGCCTGGTTGCCTGAAACGGGCCACCAGCTTGAAGAAGTATTGTGTGCTGTAATCTGCGTCAGGCCGGTGGCAGGTTCATCCTTGGTCACGGTCAGTCGCCCGGACAGACGCGCAGGATCACCATGATAAAGCCCCGGTGGTGGCGCCGTCGGAGAACCCGCTTTGCGGCCCACGAAGACGATCGTCTCGCCGCGCAGGTTCAATTCATCTTCGCGGGCGATCATAAGCGCGGCTATCGAAGGGTCCACTCGGCTTTCGTAGACATCGACAGTGCTCAAGTGGTGGGTTTCAAATCCTGCACTATGGGCCAGTGCTTCTACCTCATGGGGGGTATATTCGCGATTGTGTCGACCATAAACGCCTCCGGTGGGAACAAAAACCCCAAAGGAATAGGGTGATTGCTGATGAAGCATTCTCTGCAGGCCACGATGACTGCCCACGTTGGGGGTGGTCAGAATGATATGGCCGCCAGGCCGCAAAACGCGGGCCGCCTGAGACAGAAAGAAAAGCGGGTCCAGAGCGAGATGTTCAAAGATCTCCATTCCCAGTACCATATCAAACTCGGCGTCGCCATAAGGCATCACATCGCGCTCGATATTGGCCGTTCGCAATTCCATATCAAAATCAGGATATGCGGGGTTCAGGCTTTTAACCGACTGTGCATAAGGGTTAGGCCCTTCCCATATACCGCTCATCTTCACATCTGGCAGTGCGTTGACCACCATTGCCTCGAAGACTAGAGGCGGAAAGACCCCCACGTCCAGAACATCTCGCGGGGCGCAATCCACTACATGGCGCAATGTGGTCTGGTAGCGCGTCCAATGAGTGCCCAGATATTTGGCCAGACCGGGTTCGACCGGAGCTACGTCCTCCCCCTTTTCGGGCGGCATGGTGTCAAAGGCATAGGCCTGCAGCACCTCAGCTATTGAGGCAAAAGGCAAGGGCGGGGCCGGCGGCGGCGCCACCGCAGCTTGCACGCGAGCCATTGCTTCTTGAGCCGGTGTCGCAGCGATGCGTGCCTCAAGGGCGGCATACTCGGCCGGACCGGGATCAGCCTTGGCGGCCTCGCCGGTGAGAGTTTCAACCACATGTTCCCATGAGATGTTCAGGCCTCGATACCGCTCAAGTCCGGCAAGGCCCATGGTCTCAGCGAGGCCGACATCTTCTGAAAGTCTTAGGAATGCCTCCGCTAGAGCCTGAGCGTCAGGAGCGGTGACCAATCCTTCACGGTTTTGAGTGATAAACTCCAACGGGCCGCCAGCATCAGTGGTGGTAATCACGGGCTTGCCCGACAGCATCGCCTCTAACGTGATATATCCCAGATCTTCGTCTCGCGGTGTAAAGACAACCGCCCGGGCCTCAGCATAATGGCGGATCATCGTATCATCATCAATGGCACCCAGCCAATCCACACGGCCTGAGACCCCCAACGCGGCCGCCAGGCTGCGCAACTCATCCAGATAGGCGGGGTTTTCGGGCACACCGGCAATTACCAGCCGCAATGAACCCGGTACCTTGGCCAAAGCCCGCAGCATTAAATCCACCCGTTTAGAGGGGTTCAGCCGTCCGGGCGCGAACAGGTAATCGCCAAAGCTGCCTTGGGTCAGTCGGCTGGCCAAGGGAGGAGGATGATAAAGTGCCTCGGCTCCCAACCCGAGATATCTCTCAAGCCGTCCCGCGACATTTTGCGAGTTGGCGTATATTGGGCGCGTGCTGCGCGCAAAAGCGGCGCGATCCTCGGCCTGGATCATATCGCGGGCCATCATGCCATCGGGGCTGTCCAGCAAATCCGAGGTACCAGCATCCCACATATCATAAGCTTGGCGATGTTGATGGATCAGCCAGAAGACCGGGTTCGGATGGCGTGCCAGATAGGCGGGAAACTTGAGCCCGATCATCATTTCAATGGGCACACCTTCGGCCTCAGTGAGATCCATCAGCCGCGCGGACAAGATGCTGTCGGTCAGTGTCTCGACCGGATACCACTTGAATGGCAGCGTGATTTCACAGGCTTCATGGCCGTATTGGCGAAGGGCTTGTACCAGACCTGCGGCATGACGTTCTGCACCACCTGTCACAAATGGCACTTGAGTACGAACAACACCGATCCGCACCTTACGCTTCCTTCAAAGGCTTATGCCCCAGAATGGCCAGATCCTGTGCGCCAAACAGCAAATTGGCCAGTTCTGGATCAAAGCCGGGCTTGGCCATGAATTCGGCCAGCTTCTCATGAGGGTGCAAATGCCGTGTCTCGACTGGATAAAAGCCTACAGTGTCAAACAGCACATTCATCACAGGGGCGGTCATCGGATGCAGATGAGTGGGGTCATTGTGAAAGGATGTGGCCCCTACCAGCACATTACGTACATTTGGCGTTTCAAACAGCAACAGACCGCCAGGTGCCAGTACGCGCATGGCTTCGCGAGCGATCCAGAGAACCTCTTCGAAAGGTAAATGTTCAACCAGGTGATGCGCAGTAATACAGGCCAAGGAATTGTCTTCAGCTTTTAGCAATGCGCTACGGGCATCACCGTGTCGCGCATCTAGTCCCTTGTCCTGAACATCTGCGATTTGCACCGGGTTCGTGTCGATACCGATGGCGGCTATGTCTGCATCATCCAACAAACCCAGCCATTCGCCCCGGCCACAGCCAATGTCCATGACGGGCTTGCCACGTGTACGCAAAACAGCGCTTTCAACATCGGGTAGATAGATGCGCAGGCGGTTGCGGATGTCAGATGTGGTCCCGCGATATTTGTTTTCCAGCTTGTGGTAGAAGCTGTCCATGACGGCGCCCAGACCATCAGAATTCTTGGGTAGGTGATCAGGGTTTTCGTGTTTAAGTGTCCCGCCTTGTACAGCTAGCAAAACCTGATCCAAGCGGCGCGACAAATCTGTAAAGTTGCGTGCAAGCTCTGCATTACGAGACATCAAGGCTTGAGTTTCGCCCTGAACCATCTGCTTGACGCTATCCTTCAGACGGTGCGTGCGCATGGTGTCGTCATCCAACCGATGATCTAGGCTGTCCAACCGGCGCTCTAGTTTGTCCAGCCTACGGTCCAGGCCACTGAGACGTGCCTCATGGTCCTGCACGCTGCGATATGCTTTTTTGGACTGCCGCTCTGTGCGGCCAAGCTTAAAGGCTGCAGCCACATAATCACCGACACGCTTGAGTCCGCTCACATCATCATCCTATCCGTTGAAACCTGATCCTACCTATCCAAGACGACACGCCATATCCAAACGCAGCGCTATTCTTCCCGCAAACTCTTGAAAATTGCGTCTGTCAGTGGAGCTAACATATATTGTAGCACGCTGCGCTCACCGGTCAGGATAACCACATCTGCAGGCATACCAGCAGTGAGGCCATCGCGGATTTCATCTGACAGGTTCTCATCGGGAACCTTGATGCGGGCGAGATAATAGGGCGGCTCGCTTGCATCTTGCGTTGTCACCACATCTGTAGAAATCGACAATACTTCTCCTAACACCAGCCTGGACAGTTTTGACTTGAATGCGGAAAACCGTACTTCGGTTTCAAGGCCTGGGATCACATTATCAACGTCAACCGGCGCAACTTTCGCATCGATCAAAAGGGTTTCATCACTCGGGACAATCTCCATCAGGATCTCACCAGAGCGGATTACGGACCCACGGGTCGTAACTTGCAGGCTCTGTACTTTCCCAGTTGTTGGTGCCACGACTGTTGTGCGCCGCATCCGGTCTCTTGAAACAGTCAGCTTCTCATTAACCTCTGAGAGTTCAGCGCGCACATCCTTCAGCTCGCTATTGGCGCGTTCGCTGTATTCCTGCTTCAACTTGAGAATGTTTAGACGGGATTCTCCGGCGGCGGCTTTAACTTGGGCTATTTCGGACATGACGGTACCAATACTCGCTTCAATCTGGATCACGTCATCTTCCATCTCCGAGAGGCGGTTACTTTCGATGACACCCCGTTCTTCACCGGTACGCATGCGCTCAAAAAGCTTGCTGCGCAGTTCATTGCGCCTTTTAAGCGCATTCAACTGGACCTCATTGCCTTCAGCCTGGCCGTTCAATTGTTCGGCACGAAACTCCAGGATCTCGCTTTGCGACAGGAAGATCGACCGGCGATCGGCAAAGATGTTCCGTTGACTCTGTATGACACTTTTGACTTGCGGGTTCTCAGAGGCTAGCAAATCTTGAGGGAAAGAAATCTCCCCGGCAAAGGTTTGCTCCGCGAGGAGCCTGGCGATCACGGCCTCAGCAAGGGCTCTGCGCTGCTCAAGCACAGCTATTTCTGAACCTACCTGAATATTGTCGAGGATCAGTAGTGGGTCACCCTGCTCCACAGTGTCAGCCTCTCTCACGAGAATCTCCTGAACGATCCCCCCTTCGAAATGTTGCACCACCTTGCGATCGCTCTCTAGCGACACCACGCCCGGGGCCACAACCGCGCTGGCTATAATCCCGAAATAGGCCCAGGTACCCAAAACACCGAAAGTGATGAACAGAATAATATATCCTGTAAAAGAGTATCTACGCGGATTTGCCATCTTTTCGAGTTTGCTGGAAACTAAACTGGATTTTGTTGTTGCCACGTCTTGTTCCTACATCGTTCAGGTGCAGCGCTGCTTTGACATCTTTGCCAAGGTTTGCACCAGTCATTAATTCCAGTTTGGGTATGATCCCGCCGAAAGCCTATAACTTGGCTGTCGACAATTGGGCAATTTGTGGCTGTGGCTGAGGCTGCTGTTGTGGCTGTAATAGCTCTTTTGTTGAAACAAACCGCTGCACTGTTCCGTCTTTCAAGATTAGCGTCCAATCAGTGGCGCTGAGAATGTTCGCCTTGTGTGTGACGAGCACAATCGACTTGCCCTCTTTCTTGAGGTGGTTAAGACAGCGCGCCAGTGCTTCTTCGCCTTCACTGTCCAAATTCGAGTTGGGTTCATCCAGCACAACAAGACAGGGGTTGCCGAAAAGTGCGCGGGCCAAACCAACCCGCTGACGTTGACCGCCAGACAACCGCCCACCACCTTCACCGATCTGAGTGGCATAGCCATCATTCAAACTCGAAATCATCTCATGGGCACCGGCCATTCTAGCCGCTTCGATGACATCATCGTCGCTCGGGTCATCCATAAAGCGAGAAATGTTCTCTGCCACTGTACCTGAAAAAAGCTTCACGTCTTGAGGCAGATAGCCGATGGCGCTACCCAGTTGGTTGCGATCCCAATGGGAGAGTTCAACCCCGTCCAGACGAATGGAGCCGCTAACCGGATCGCCAACGCCTACCAAGTGACGCGCCAAAGTCGACTTACCCGACCCACTGGGTCCAATAAGCGCGAGCGTCTGCCCCGCTGGCAAGTCAAAACCGACAGAACGCAAAATCGTATTACGGGTGCCGGGCACGATGGTTGTCACACCTTCGGCTCTCAGATGCCCTTCGGGAAGGGGCAGCTGAAGTCGCTTGGGCTCATCCAAAATAGATTCAAAGAGCTTTTTCAACCGCGCGTTGGACTGGCGGGCTGCAACGAACTCCTTCCACTGACCCACGGCCTGCTCCACCGGGGCTAATGCACGGCCCATCACGATAGAAGCAGCAATCATGACACCAGGAGATATCTGTCCCTTCATTGCAAGATACGCACCCGCACCAAGTATCGCGACTTGCAGCGCCATCCGCACGAACTTCGAGCTCGACATGACAGCACCGGCCCAATCGCTAGCATGCGCTTGAGAGATAAGCATCCCGTTGCGCTTGGCCTTCCAGCGTTCGGCGAGCGCGTCCTGCATACCCATGGCCCGGATGACTTCCGCGTTCTGCATGGTCGCTCCAGCGAACTCTGAAGCTTGCTGACCTTCGTTATTGGCGGATTTCAGGGAGTTGCGCGTCAAGTATTCATTCAGGAGCGCAAGGATGAAAATCACGACGGTGCCGCCAGTGGCCACCCAGCCCAACCAAGGGTGGAACTCAAAGCATAAAAGCAGAAAGATCGGCGTCCAGGGCACGTCGAAAAAAGCCAGTACGCCCTGCCCGGTAATAAAGCTGCGCACCTTGTCGGCATCACCCAAAGCAGTGCGGGCTCCGCTGTTTGGATTGACCAGCTGCATCCGCGCAACGCGGTCAAAGAGCGGGCGAGACAGGATGCTGTCAAACTGCAGCCCCGCCCGTACCAACATGCGCGAACGCACAAATTCCAGAAAGCCATAGGTGACCAAGAGCGCTATGGCAATGATCGTGATCACTAGGAGCGTCATCTCGCTTCGGCTGGCCAGCACCCGATCGTAGATCTGAAGCATATAGAGCGGGCCTACAAACATCAGCAAGTTCACGAAAAAGCTGAACAGGATTGTTGCACCGAAAATAGCGCGAAACTTTTTGTAGGCCTTTTGAAGCGGGTTAATGGCATTCATGGCTTAAATATCTTTCATTGCCGACTTTATTGCCTTGCTATACAGGCTTTTCGGCAGAAGGTCACGCCTTCTCATTCTGAAAGGTACCCCTCCTTGTTCCCCGCGCCCTCCAGCAAACCTGCCATCCTGGCGGCTCTGGCAGCCGACAAGCCTGATGTCGAAACCTTGGGCGTCACAGGCGGTAACACGATGAAAGCTTTCGCCTAAAAATCCTTGGCCTCTGCGCCAAGGATGATATGGTAAACGAAAGGGTTCCCATAATGTCCGACGTTATTCAGTTTCCGCAACTTATCAAAACTGCCTCCGGGCAAATGGAGACCTATAACACGGCTGACGACATCAAAATGTCCGATCTCTATGACGCGCCCAACAACGGCGCGCCAGAAAACGGCCAGTATGATCAGACCGACACTGTCACATCCTTTCTGCAACAGCCTAGCATGCTGCCTGCAACCGTCACCGGCTGGAGCAATCAAGAACTGGCCGATCTTCATCGTACTCAGCGCATTCTGGCACTCGCTGGCATCGCCACCCAAGTCGATCATGGACTAACCGACGAAGGGGACCCGTGGTTCGTATTCATGGACAGCCAGAATGAGGTTTTCGTCCATTTCAGCCGCTTTGATGGGGCTTATATCGTCACCAGTCAAATGCAGGAAAAACCGATCAAAGGCGATAGCCTTCAAGATCTCGTCGCTGAATTTGCGCAACGGGTAAAGCCGGTAACGCAAGTCGGGCGCGCAGATCAGAATGTAGTCTCACTCGCAGAGCGCAGCCGAAATGTCGTGCGGATCCATCCTTCAGCCGCGCTCGCTGCGTTGGTATGGTCCATTTATCTGATGTCGGATGAATTGATCGCTGCCACCCCAATGATTTCAGGCGGGGAAATGGAAGACGGCATACCGCCCACGACGGAGGCGACCGTCGATCTGCACGCAGGAGAAAGTGACCTGAACGTATTGCCCGATGTCGCCTTGAAGGCAGTGCAGGTTCTATCTGACCCAGAGGTCGCCAAACAGGTCGCAGACCCCTACACAGGTCGCGACACTCTTGGAACGATGGTTTTCTCCGGAAG
>JAGPVT010000181.1 GCA_018066865.1 Marinobacter sp.
GGCGGCGCAGAAGAGCTGCAGCCCAGCGCAGCTCTCACTGGCCTGGCTCTTGTCCAAGGGGCCCAACATCGTGCCAATCCCTGGCACAAAGCAACTACGCTATCTGGAGGAAAATGTGGCTGCAGCGCAGATCACACTTAGTGCAAAGGAGCAGTTGCAGCTTGAAACGGCGATTGAACGGCTGCCTGTGATAGGAGAACGCTACACCTCTGAAGGCATGAAGGGGGTGAACGCATGAGTGCCAAACACTCCAATCGACGCACGCAAGCATTGGCGCTTCTTGAAAAACTCGAGCCCGGTGCGCCTGAACGCGTAGCGAAAAACCTCGATGATTTTCACTGCGAAGCCGCCGAGATACTGCTGGGTTTTGCCTTCACCGACGTGGTTGCACGTGAAGGGATTCCTCTGAAGGTTCGCGAGATGCTGACCGTCGCAATGCTTGCGGCGATGGGGACGGGACCTGGGCAACTTGAATTTCACATGCGCGCGGCTCTGAACACCGGAGCCTCCCATGATGAAATCGTCGAGATTGTCCTGCAAGTGGCGGTGTACGCGGGCATTCCCGCAGCAATGAATGCCATAACGGCGGCGAAATCCGCCTTCATGGCCCGTTGATCCGGTGGGCGCTGACGCCTTGCCGGCCCCTGCAATCTATGTGGTGATTTTCAACGGAGGGGCGTTTGATCCTTGCACAGACTTCGCTCTCATAGATCTTTCTGGTTGCTGCCTTCAAAAGCTGGCATCGTCAAATCGCACCCCCAAGCACCGACGCTAACCCGGAAGCACGTACCACCCTCTGGCCCACACTGTCGCTGAACACGCTGGCGTCGCCGGTGATCAGGCTGAACCAGTTTTTTGCACGGGTGATGCCGGTGTACACCAGCTCTCGTGTCAGTACCGGGCTGAGGCGGTCAGGCAGAATCAGGCAGGTGTGATTGAACTCCGAGCCCTGGGATTTATGCACCGTCATGGCGTACACGGTTTCCAGCTGCTGCAGCCGGCTGGGTGAGATCCAGCGGATGTCGCTGCTGCCATCGCTGGCGGGAAACGCGACGCGTAATACCGTTTGTGGGCTCTCGCTGCTGTTTTGCGGTTTATCGCCCCAAGGCAGGCCGAAGGTAATACCCACATCGCCGTTCATCAGGCCCAGGTTGTAATCATTGCCGGTGATCAGCACCGGGCGCCCGGCATACCAGCCTTCGGCTCGTGGAATCAGGCGTTGCGCCAACAAGTGGTGGGCGATCAGCTCGTTCAGCCCTTCTACGCCCCAGAGCCCGCGGCGCAGGGCGCAGAGCACCTGAAAATCACTGAAGGCCTGCAACACCGATCTTGCCAGCGCGTCCCACTGTTCCGTTGTGCTGTTGCTGTTCAGACCGTGATCCTGCATCAGCGATAAGTAGTGGCGATAGCCTACCGGTGGCGGCAGGGGTTGGTTGTTGCCATCGATTCGTCCTTCCCCGTTATTGCTGAATGCCTGAGGACTGCCACTGACCGAGTGGCCGCAGATCAGCGCCTGAGTGTCTTCCAGTGGTGGTTTGTTGGTGCGGCCATTCAGCCACACCACATCTTCAAACTCTGCGTTACGGGCCTGCTGAAGGGTGCTGGCGTCCAAGGTGTTGGTGTTGACTGCTTCGGCCAGTTGGCGAATGCCACTGCCTTCGGCAAAGCGGTAACTCTTGCGCAACATGGCCACTGCCTGATCCAGGGGCTGACCGTCGGCGCTCTGCAGGGTTGTCGGGATGTCGGTGCCAGTAATGGTTTTCAGCCATTGCACCGTGGCAGGCAGGTAATACCCGTCAGGCGCACGCTGACACAGTTCGCCTAACACTGCGCCGGCGTCTACCGAGGCCAGCTGGTCTTTATCACCCAACAGAATCAGTTGGGCGTTGGCGGGCAGGGCGTCAAATACCGACGCCATCAAGTCGAGGTCCACCATGGACGCTTCGTCGATCACCAGAATATCCACCAGCAGCGGGTTGTCGCGGTTATGGCGGAATTTGCGGGTGTCCGGACGGCTGCCCAGCAGCCGGTGCAGGGTGGTTACTTTGGTGGGAATGTCTGGCAGAGTCACCTGTCCCGGCAACTGCGCCAGTGGCAGGCGGCTGACGGCACCGCCAATGGATTCGTTCAGTCGCGCAGCAGCTTTGCCGGTGGGGGCAGCCAGGCGGATGCGGTATTTGCGCCCGTCCCGTTCGGTGGATTCGCCCGCGACGGACTGCAGGGCGGCCAGTAAATTCACCACAGTGGTGGTCTTGCCGGTGCCGGGGCCACCGGTAATGACGGCGAAACGGTTGCGGGCCGCCAGGGCGCAGGCGAGCTTTTGATAGTCCACAGGCGAGCCCACAGAATCCTGGGGTTTAAACAGTACTTCCAGAGCTTTGCTCAGTGTTGTGGCAGCGGGTGAAGATGGGTCGGCCAGGGTGGACGACGGCTGCGCCAGACGCTGCAGAATGCCGGCAGCGATTTGCTGCTCATAGCGCCAGAAGCGGCGCAGGTAGAGCCGACTACCACTCAACACCAGCGGCGTAGTATGTGAACCATTACTTACCGCTAAAGCATTGTCCAGAGCGGCCAGGCATTGCTGAGTGGATACGCGAGCCAGGACTTCTCCGGGGCCATTGAGGCTGCCGCCAGTGTTTGCTGGCTCTGCCGATGTGCCTGGCGAATTGTCCCTGTTGTGAGCGGAGTGAGATGCGTTCGGCTCCTCCGGTGGCAGCGAGAGAGTGCTGTCGGCATCGGCCAGCAGGGTGGCCAGATCCACGCACACGTGGCCCCGGCCCACCTGGTGAGAAGTCAGTGCAGCGAGTAGCAAAACCAGCGGTTGCGGGGCTTCACCCTGCTCTTTCGACAGATCCTGAATCAGCCGCGCAAAGCGCACGTCTAATGGTCGAATCCAGCCGGCTTGCTGCCAGTTATCCAGCAACTCCAGAAGGGCTTCTGTCTGGTTCAACGCAAGGCTGCTGTCCTGGCTGGGAGTAACTGAAGCAGTTTTAACCACATCAACGGCCTCATCCAGATCAAAGGCAAACTGGTTATCGGTATTCCGCGTTTTGCTCATGCCGCCACCTCCCCGGGTGCTGTCTTGCCGTCAAACATGGCATCCAGTTGTTCGATCAGTGCTCTGGGTGGTTTGTCGGTAAACGCCCCTGCCCCGGGCGCATTCACGCCGCGTAAAAACAGATACACCGCGCCGCCCATGTGCTGGCCGTAGTCATAATCCGGCAGGCGGGCTTTCAGCAAACGGTGCAGGGCCAGCAAATAAAGGATGTACTGCAGGTCGTAGCGTTTCTCCAGAATCGCCTCACCCATGGCTTGATCTGTGTAGGCGCTGTCGTTATCGCCAAGATAGTTGGATTTGTAGTCCAGCACGTAATATTGCCCGTTGTGTTCAAACACCAGATCGATAAAGCCTTTCAGCATGCCGTTGAAGCGCCCGTCATCCACCCGCGGTCGGTCAGCGCCGTTGAGAGTGTGCTCGGTAACCAGTCTGTCCATGGCCCGGGTGCTGACGTTGCGGCTTTCAAACCAGAACTCCAGTTCCGGGCGCAGTGTGCCAAGGCTGGCCAGGCTGGTGCTTTCGCCGCTACTGCGGCTCAACGGCAGTGGCTGGCGGATCAGCGCCAGTATCCACTGTTCCAGAGTATCAACCCAGTCACTCCAGCCCCGGGTGCTGCAGCGGCGGGTGAGCTGTTCGCGCAGTTGTGAGGGGTTATTCACAATGTGTTGCAGGCCCTGCTGCACGCACCATTCCAGCAAATCGTGCAGAAAGGTTCCCGGGCCTGCGCCTTTGGGAAAATGATGCAGGCTGTGGCTGAGCGGGATGATCAAGTCGTCCGCCTCTGGGTTGTGGGCGCCCTCTTCCAACAGGTTCTGGGTTTCGGCGTCTTCCACTTCACCGGCGAATACTATGCCGGTGCCAGACAGGCCGCTGTACTCCAGGGAGGAGTAGCTGGCAATCCACCAGTCTTCCCGGGCCTCGCGGGTTGAGATCAGCGCTGGCCCGAGCGCTGCGGGTGCCTCTTCGGCGTAACGTAGACTGGTAGCCGCCGGCAACGGCTCGGCACACAGCTCGGTGTGGCCATTAACCAGATGGTTCAGCGCGTCACTCAGCGGCTGCTGCGCCGCAGGTTCACCACCCAGCAGGTAACCCAGGCCGCTGAGGTGCCAGTTTTCAATGTCGGCAACGCCGACCCAGGTGGCGAAGCGGGCGCGGGTCAGGGCCACGTAGAGTTTGCGGATGTCCTCGCCCAGCCGCTCCCGATCGGCGCGGGCAACGTTTTGGGGGCTGGGATCGAACACGGTGACCAGCTGAGAGTGGTCATCGTGATAACGCACGAACGACTGTTTTTCACTCTGGGCGCGGAACGCGGTGCCAAAGGGCAGGAACACCAGCGGGTATTCCAGGCCTTTGGACTTGTGCACGGTGATGACTTTCACCAACCCGGCATCGCTTTCCAGGCGCAGGGTGCGGTGTTCGTCTTCTTCGTCAGCCGCGCGCAGAATCTGGGTGTAGTGATGCACCAATGCGTGTTCGCCATCCAGTTGCAGGCTGTCCTGCTGCAGCAATTCGGCAATGTGCAGAATGTCGGTCAGCCGGCGCTCGCCGTCGGCGCGTTGCAGCAACTGGCCGGGCACGTCAAAGTCCATCAGGAAACTGCGCAGCATGGGCAGCACGCCCTGGCTTTGCCACTGTTGCTGATAGCCCATAAAGCGTTCGATTTCGCGCTCCAGCGCCATCTCGTCGGTCAGCAGCCGGTCAAGATAACTCCAGGGTAGACCCAATGTAGGCGTGGCCAGCGCCGCGCGGGCGTAGGCCAACTGACGGGGTTCGGCAAAGGCTTTGAGCCAGTACAGCACTTCCTTTGCTTCTTGGGAGGTGAGTACCGAATCCCGGTCGGACAGGTACACGCTTTTGATGCGCCTTTGGCCCAGGGCATCCCGCACCGCAGCCGCTTCGTTACGGTTATTCACCAGAATGGCGATGTCTTTGGGTGCAACCGGCTCCAGGTCAGTCGGATTGTCCGTCAGGGCAAAACCGGCCAAACCCTGCTGGCCCAAAGTCAGCAGGCGGGCGATTTCGCTGGCACAGGTTTCGGCCACATCCGTTGTGGCGGTGCCTTTGGCCAGGCTCTTGCGATTGCCGTTTCTGTCTTCCTGATCACTTTCCAGTGACCACAGCGTCAGGCTGGGCTGTATGTCGCCATTAACCGACCACAGGCGTTTGGTGCCGTTGGCCGCCACGCCCTGAAATGGCAGGGCTGAGGTATCGCCCTTGCCGAACAGGAAGGCACCTTCCGGGCTGTTTAGATCGCCATGCTCGAACACCCGGTTGACGGCTGTCACCATAGGTTTGGATGAACGGAAGTTGCGGCCCAGGGTCCAGGTGCGGTCGCGGGCGCCGGTGCGGGCGTCCAGATAGGTGTAGATGTCGGCGCCGCGGAAGCCGTAAATGGCCTGTTTCGGATCGCCGATCATCAGCAGGCAGGTATCCGGATGGTTCTCCGCAACCCGGTAAATCCGGTTGAAGATGCGGTATTGCACCGGATCGGTGTCCTGGAACTCATCGATCAGCGCCACCGGGAACTGCCGGCGAATGGTCGCCGCCAGTTGATCGCCGCGGGGGCCATGAAGCGCGTCGTCTAGCCGCGTGAGCAGGTCGTCAAAGCCCATTTCCGAGCGCTTTTGCTTTTCCGATTCCAGCCGCTGATTGATCCAACCCAGAGCGTGCTGAAGGATGCTGGATTTAGCTGTTGGCAGTTGTTTTAAATCCACTTCAAGTTGACTAATTTCAGACATGGCGGGGTGATGTGGAAATGGGTCAGCACCTTTCCATATTTCACCTAGTCCTTCTTCGGTTAGATAGAAGTAACCTTTGGGTCTTTTTTTCTCACTTTCCAGAAACCCTTTTGGAAGACTCTCCGCGCTTTCAGTCCAATTTTCGAGATGAGAGAGAGCGTTTCTTATGGTATTTGCCTGTGTCCCACCAATGAGCTTATCGCTGGCTTTTTTATAGTTCTGAGTTGTATCTATCCACTCTCGAAGCTCGGAGCACCACTCCTTCCAAGGCTCTTTCAATCGCTGGAGATAGTCCGATTTCTCTTTCTCTGCTTTATCAATAAGAACCTCTGCTGACTCGACCGGTAATACATTACTTTTCACCTTCCCAATTAGTGATTTCAGGGCTTTGCCAAGATCAGTTGGATTTTGCCACCATGATATTAAATCTGCGGTTTTTTCGGGGTTGAGCGGATAGATAAACGTGCGCCAGTAGTCGCGCGCTACTTCATCGAGCAGCTCGCTCTGATCGGTTTCCAGTGACAGGCGAAACAGGCTGCCGCTGTCGAACGCGTGCTCAGTGAGCATACGGTTACACCAGGCATGGATAGTGGACACCGCGGCCTCGTCCATCCATTCAGCGGCCAGCAGCAGCTTTTTGCGGCAGTCTGGCCAAGTTGCCGGATCTGGATAACTCTCATCCCGGAGCTGATGGATCAGTGCGGTTTCTGCAGAGGCCTGGATGCTGTCGGAGGTACTGGAAAATACCTCAGCGGCCTGAGTGAGCCGTGTGCGAATACGATCCCGCAGTTCCTTGGTAGCCGCGTCGGTAAAGGTTACGACCAGGAGGTTTGGCGGCAGCATGCCGGCAGCCAGAGCACTGCCTTTGGGTTGTCCATGGCCCAATACCAAACGCACGTACAGGATTGCGATGGTGAAGGTTTTGCCGGTACCGGCGCTGGCCTCAATCAGGCTGCTACCGTTCAGGGGCAGCGCAAGCGGATCAAGATTCGGGTTCGTAGCCGCTGTGGTAGTCGTCATAGCTTGCCCTCAATCTGACCGGCGGCGGATTTGTCCTGTTCGGCTTCCCATAAAGGCACGTAAAGCGCGTGCAGCAAAGCCTCAAATTCGCCGCTTTGCATTAAGGCTTCAGCACTTTCGAAAGCGCCTCGCAGATAGCCAGTGTCGCGCTCCAGGGCCGTGGTGTAAGCCTGCTGGGCATCGCTGATGGCGCGCTCGTGATCACCGAGGAATTTTTTGCTCTGGTAGAAACTGTAAATCCAGGCAAAACCGGCCTCACAGTGCAGCGGCAAAGCGCGGGTGCTGGCCTCTATCCAGCGCGCCAGTAAGGCGTCGAGGTGTTTGGCGGCGGTTTCTTTGGGCAGAGGTGCAAAGCGGACTTTGCGGCCTTCCTCCTTGCCCAGAATCAGGGTTTCAAAAGGTTGCGCCGTCAGTTGTCCGGCCAGGTGAATCACCCAGTCCCGCATCAGGTTGGCGTAGCGGAGTTTTTTGCTGTTACCGCTGCCGGTGAGCAGGCTGGAACCGGCGATAACCAGCCGGCAGGCTTTACCTTCATGGTTGCGGCGCAGGTTATTGATCAGGTCCAGCACCTCCACGGACCCGGTGCTGTTGGTCAGACGGTATTCAAATGGCAGCGGTTCGTTGATCGCCTCGGGCCATTCGGTCAGAGCGCTCTGATACCGTTGGAACAGATCCGGCAGGCGGCCGGAGAGGTCACTGCGCAGCCTGTGTTCGGTTATACCCATACCCAGGTCGCCGCGCCGCGCCATGCGATCCAGAGTGCTTTCCAGGCGTTCGTGCAGGTCTTCTTCATTACTGGCTTTCAGTAGGCCCTGCTCAATCAGTTCAGTGTCCAGACGCCAACGGTCGAGTCCGTTCAGGTCAAAGTTTTCGTTATCCGTGTCGTCGTCTTCCACATCCTCGAAGCGCACCTGCAAGCGGCGCTGGTAAAAGGTATCCACGGGTTTTTTCAGGAAGCCGGCCAGATCGTTGAGGGTGATGGGTTCCTCGGGCTGCTGATACGGTAAGGCTGTTTGCGGAGATTGTTCAACCGCTTCGTTGCCATGGGCACCGCGCCATTCGTGTTCGTAGGTGAACAGGCTGCGAGCGGCAAGCACCTCGGAGAGTGGCTTTGGCTGACCACCGTCACTCTGGCCATTGGCCCGGGGGAAATAGTCGCGGCTGAACGGCTGCAAAGGGTGGCAGGTGGTGAGGGCACCGGTTACGGCAGCGTCTGGCTGCCCGGGTAGTTGCCACAAGCTGTCGAGATGATCCTGCAACTGGCCCACCAGTACCGACGGTGGTCGCGGCGAGTCGTCGCGAATGCTGCGCCCTACCCAGCTGATGTACAGCTGTTCGCGGGCAGACAGCATGGCTTCGAGAAACAGGTAACGGTCGTCTTCCCTGCGCGAACGGTCGCCCGGCCGATAGTCCTGAGCCATCAGGTCAAAATCCACCGGCGGTCGCGAGCGTGGGTAGTCGCCGTCGTTCATACCCAGCAAGCATACCTTGCGGAAGGGAATGGCACGCATGGGCATCAAGGTGGCGAAGTTTACCTTGCCGGCCAGGAAGCGTTGGTTCAAACCGCCTTCGTCGAGGCCTTCCAGTAATACGTCTTTCACAATATTTAATGGCAGCGATTGTTGATCCAGCCCGGCGGCCAGTGTGTCCTCCAGCCACTGCTCCAGTTGCCGGCGAAAGCGGTTCAGCAGCAACAGGTCATGCCCCTCTACCTTGTGGAAAAACTGCTCCAGCATGGCTGAGAAGAGCTCTTCCCACTGCTGAGGGGTGCCGCTTGCCTGCAGCTCCCGCCACAGAGTTTCCAGGCGATACACGAACTCGCCAAGACGGCCTGCCAGGCTGGCCTGCAGCCCGCCGATTTCGCCGTAGGGCTGAACGCCGGCCCAGGGCTCGTCGTCGCCCATGCCGTAACCGAGCAGCATGGAACGCAGGCCGGATTGCCAGGTGTTGCGATCCAGATCAGCCGGTAGCTCCAGGCTTTCGCGGTGGTCGCCGTGCAGGCCCCAGCGTATGTTGGCGCCCTCTACCCAGCGCCGGGCCAGGGGGATTTCTTCTTCGGCAATCTCGAAACGGTCGCGGATCCCGGGCACTTCCAGCAGGCTGATGATCTCACTCACCCCGAAACGGCTGCGGGGCAGAGACATGAGCGTCTCCAGGGCAATCAGTACCGGCTCGTGGTGGCGTTGGCCCTGGTCGGAAATGGTGAACGGAATGTGGCGTTTGCGTCCTGGCGGGTAGCGGCCGAACACTGCTTGTATATGGGGTGCGTAGACGTTGATATCCGGCACCATCACCATCACATCCCGCGGCCGCAGCGTGGAATCGGCATTAAAGGCGGCCAGCAGTTGATCGTGCAGAATCTCCACTTCCCGTTGCGGGCTGTGGGCGTCGTGGAAGGCCAAGGAATGATCCCGGCTCAGATCAAGCTGGCGCTGTTCATCGCGGATTTCCTGCAACGGCGTCAGGTTGTAAATGTCGTTCTGCAGCTGGTGCAGCAGGCACGGGGCCTGCCCTGTGCCATGCTCGGAGAAAATGTCGATCTTCTGATCCGGGGTCTGGAAGCTGGCGCGGTATTCATCGGGGTTGTCGAATTCATCCAGCAGGCGAATGTAGTCCCGGCCCTGCTTGCCCCAGGCTGCCAGCAGCGGGTTGGCGTGCTGGTGCAGCTGGTCGGCGTCGTCAATCTGCGACAGCGTGGGATGGCTGGCACCGCGTTTGCGCTCGGCTTTCAGCAGTTCGCGGTCGCTGACAATATCGGCCCAGTAAAACTGCGAAGGGTTGTGAACGCAGAGCACCACCTGGCTGAAACGGCTAAGCACATAGAGCGCTTCCAGCGCCTGACGCGGCAGCGACGACACCCCGAACACCACAATGCGCCTGGGTAAGCGGCTTGGGTGAGCCGGCGTGGTGATGCGCTGGCCTTCGTCCATAAACCGGGTATGAATCTGCGAGCGGCTGGTGTGAGCTTCAGCGCCTGTGTCTTCCACCAGTTTGCGCCACAGCATCGGTTGCCAGTGGGTGTCTTCGTCTACCGGCTTTTCTTCGTTGCGGGCGGTGATCACCACATCCCGGCCCTGCTCCCAGGCGGCGAGCCAGTCGGCGCGGAACACCTGATACTGGTCAAACAGATCCGCCACTTTCTCAGCCAACTGGAATGCCCGCAAATCAGGGTCGCTGCCTTCCAGAAATCGTGCCAGCGGGTTGAATACGTCGTCGGTATGAACCAGCTCTGGCAGCAGGCGGTACAGCCGCCACACCAGTCGGCGTTTATCAAAAGGGGACTGTTCCGGAACTTCGCCATCCGGCAACACGGCCCGGTAGGCCTGCCAGATAAACCGTGCCGGAAACAGAAAATCCATACCGGCGGCGATGCCCAGCCCGCCTTCACTGCCATCTTCCGAGCGTTTCTCCGCCAGCGCCAGCTTCAGCCACTGGGCAATACCGTTGCTTTGTACCAGAAAGGTCTCGCTCTGTAGCGGCGGCAGCGGGTTCTGCTGGCAGATAAACACCACAGCCCGGCGCAAGTCCTCCAGATGATTGGCGTGAACGGCGTGAAAGCCGGGCGTGATGGCGGAGTGTTCGGGCATGGTTTTCCTTATCGGATTATCGTTTCAACGCTAATCAGGTGATCGTATTAATAGTAACCAGGTCATCGTATTGATAGTAAAGAGTACCGCAACTGGTGACAGAATCAGACCGGAGACACTCAAGAGTATGACGGAAGGTGGCGACAGTTTGTGTCGTTCTGGTAAGCCCGACGTATAAAGAGCGATTGTTGTCCCACTATTTGAGCTGCGCCGCCGCCCATCGTAGAGTTGTGGCCTGAATAACCCTCAGCAGTAAGGTCTGCCTTTGCTTTTATGAGTATGCACCTCCGGCCCGCCACGGCGGATCTCGAAAACCCCCTGTATTACCTGGAAAACATGGAAACGGTGGTGGCCTGGGTGGCTGATCACCACGCGGATCTGCTGCTGGAGTCGGAGCGTGCCTGCCTGCGCGGCTTTTTTGAGTTGCCGCGGCCGTCGCGAGCGCTGCTAACCCGCATGGTGATGCGCAGTGGCGATCTGTTTCGCGCCGACAAGTTGAATTATCCGGAGTTGGGAAGCCCGGAAGCGGAAGCACTGGATAAGCTGGTGGGTGGAGGCTGGCTTGATGTCGATCCGCTGTTAACGCTGAACGAACTTTTTCGTCTGTTCGCCCTCACTGAACTGCGGCCAGCTTTTACGCTGGCTCTGGCACAGGCGGGACATGCTAAAAACCTGCCCAAAGCCCGAATGTTCGAAGTCCTGCAGGACACCTTCACCGGTGCTCGCACACTGACGGACTGGTTCGAGCAAGAGGTAGCCTCCGTAGTGCGGGTCAATCAGATGGAGCTGTTCGATCGAATTCGCCTTATGTTCTTTGGCAACTTGCGCCAAAGCTGGTCGGATTTTGTGCTGGTGGAACTGGGTCACCACCGCTATGAACAGGTAGCGTTTGTACCCGAGGCGCGTGCCTTCTCCCAGCGAAATGAGGTGGATACCTACTTGGCCATGCACCACTGCCGGGAGTGGCTGGATGCGGGAGTGCCGGTCGCAGAAGTGTGGGCTGAGATTCCGGTGGTCATGAATAACCCCTGGTTGGCCAGCCGTCGCGATCGCCTGCTGCTGGAGTTGGGCCGCCAAGCGGAGCGTCAGGGTGAGCAGGAGTTGGCATTGCAAGCGTTGACGGCCAGTGGCCACCGGGAGGCGCGATTAAAACAGCTGCGGCTGCTGGAGCGGATGAAACGCTTCGAGGAAGCCTGGGCTATCGCCGCACAGTGGGGAAACGAAGAGCTGAGCGACGCCGAAGCTCAGGGTCTGGCACGCATTGTGAAGCGGCTGGCAAAAAAAGTGGGTGAGCCGGTTCCGGCAGCGCCGGAGAACCCGGAACTCCGGGAGTATACGCTGACCCTGCCACAAACCGATGACTCGGTTGAGATGGTCGTTCGGGATCACCTCTCCACGCCCGAGGCGCCGGTGTTCTATGTGGAAAATATCCTGATTAACAGCCTGTTTGGATTGCTGTGCTGGCACACAATTTTTAAAGCCATACCCGGTGCTTTCTTTCATCCGTTCCACACCGGGCCGGCGGATCTGGTGCGGGAAGATTTTGTCAGCCGCCGGCAAGCAGCGTTTGATCAGTGTTTTGCGGCGCTGAACGACGGCACCTACCGCCAGAAAATTCTGGATACCTACGCCGCCAAACAGGGCATTACCAACCCTTTTGTGACCTGGCTAGCGCTGAACGACGAGCTACTGACTCTGGCGCTGGACTGCATTCCTGCCGCAGACCTTCTGGTTCTGTTTGAGCGACTTTTATTGAACATTCGCGAACATCGCAGTGGTTTCCCCGATCTTATAAGATTTTACCCGAAGGTCCCGGAAAATAAGCCCCGTTACGAAATGATCGAAGTAAAAGGCCCGGGCGACCGGCTACAGGATCATCAAGTCCGCTGGCTGCACTTCTTTGCCCATCAGGGCATTGCTGCCAGCGTGTGCTACCTGCGTTGGCAAAACAGCGGAGTAACACCGTGAAGGTGGCAGTCAGAACCCTTTGCGAGTTTGCCGCCCGGGAAGGCGATCTGGACTTTCGTTATACCCCGGCGCCCAGTGCTGAAGAGGGTATCGCCGGCCATCAGGCGATTCAGGGCAAACGTGGATACGGCTATAAAAGCGAGTATTCACTTACTGGAGAGTGCTTGGGGCTAGAGCTGTATGGCCGAGCCGATGTCTATAACCCGCATTCCGGCCTGCTGGAAGAGATCAAAACACACCGTGGGGATTTGTCCCGTATCCGGCCCCATCAACGTGCTTTGCACCGGGCTCAGTTGCGGGCCTACGGTGCCCTGCTCTGCCGCCAGGAAAAGCGAAAAACCCTCAAGCTGGCGTTGGTGTATTTCGATATTGGCAAAAACCGGGAAACGCCAGTCACCGAAACTGCCCGCGCGGATGAACTGTGGCAAGAGCTGGAAACTTTATGTGAACGTTATCGGCTTTGGGCGGAGCAGGAAGCTCACCACCGGGAACAGCGTGATATTCGCCTCGCTGGGTTGCGTTTTCCGTTTGCACAGTTTCGTCCCCGCCAGCGACAACTCGCCGAAACGGTTTATAAAAACACGGTAAAAGGTGGCACTTTACTGTTGGAAGCGCCCACGGGCCTGGGTAAAACTCTGGGCACCCTGTTCCCTGCGTTGATGGCCATGCCCGCTGCAGCACACGACAAGCTGGCTTATCTCACCTGTCGCAATACCGCCAGGCAGCTGGCGGTGGACGCCGTGGAGCGCCTGAGGGCTGCGCAGGAAGCACCGCAGATCTGGCCCTTGCGTACTCTGGAGCTGGTGGCCAAGGCCGACGCTTGCGAGCACCCGGACAAAGCCTGTCACGGGGATTCCTGCCCACTCGCCAAAGGCTTCTTTGATCGCCTGCCGGACGCCCGTGCCGAAGCTGCTCAGTCTGGCACAACGCTTACGCAGGAGGTATTGGCGAAGATCGCCGCCGGCCACGGCATCTGCCCCTATTTTCTGGCGCAGGAAATGGCGCGCTGGTGTGATCTGATCATTGGCGATGTGAACCGGATGTTTGATCAATCCGCCCTGCTTCACGGCCTCACCCGGCAAAACAACTGGAAAACCGCCATTCTGGTAGACGAAGCCCACAACCTGGTGGATCGCGGCCGGGGCATGTACTCGGTGCAGCTGGACCAACAACGGCTACTGAAGGTGCGGAAAACTGCGCCTAAAGCTCTGAAACCTTATCTGGATCGCACCGCCCGCGCTTGGCAGGGGGTTATCCGTGATCACTCAGAGCACGGCGATGCCCCGGTGTTTCTCGACAGCCTGCCCTCAGCGCTTACCGGCAGCCTGTTGGGGCTGGTGTCCGGGCTTACGGATTTTCTGGCGGACAACCCACCGGATCTGGCGTTGCAGGAGGTACTGTTTGAATCCGCTGCATTCATGAAACTGGCGGATTCGTTTGGTGACCATTCTCTATGCGAATTTCGCCGCGAAGGCCGGGGCCATGCAAGCGTCACCATTCAGAATCTGGTGCCCGCGGATTTCCTGCGGGACCGCTTCCAGGCAGCCACCTCGGTATTGCTGTTTTCTGCCACTCTAAGCCCTGGTGTTTATTATCGGGACCTTCTGGGATTGCCGGAGGACAGTCGGTTTATCTCGCTGCCCAGCCCCTTCAGCGCCAACCAGTTGCAGGTGAACTTCACGCCAACGATCAGCACCCGTCAGGCCCATCGCGAAGCGTCGGTACCTCCCATTGCTACGCTGATTGCCCAGCAGTACCGCAAGCGCCCCGGGCACTATCTGGCGTTCTTCAGCAGTTTCAAGTATCTCAATGAGGTAAGCGAAGCATTGGCCAAGACCGCCCCGGATGTCCCCCAGCGCTCCCAGCACTCCGGAATGAGTCCACAGCAGCGAAGGGAGTTTCTGGCAGGGTTCCGCGAAGAATCTGGCAGCGTGGCTTTTGCCGTTCTGGGAGGGGTGTTCAGTGAAGGGATCGATTTACCGGGGGATCAGCTGATCGGTGCCTTTGTCGCCACCTTGGGCCTGCCACCGTTTGATGCCTGGCATGAAATCCTGAAACATTGCCTGCAGCAGCGCTTTGGCGCGGGTTATGACTATACCTATCTGATTCCGGGCCTGCAGAAAGTCTCCCAAGCTGCCGGTCGGGTGATTCGCACGCCGGATGATAGGGGGTTGATCTGGCTGATAGACGACCGCTTTTTACAGCCGCAGATTCGAAGGTTATTACCGGGGTGGTGGTTCGGAACCGAGACCGCAGAGTAAAGCGGCCCCGGTTTCTGGCCCGGCTTGCTCAGCCGAAGTGGAAAAATGCCAGTTTGTTGCCGTCCAGGTCTTTCACGTAGGCGCCGTAGAACTGGTCAGGAATACGCTCCCCGGGCTCGCCGTCACAGGTTGCACCCAGCTCTATCGCTTTGTGGTAGTAAGCATCAACCGCCTCTTTAGAGCCTGGCTGTAACGCCAGCATGTTGCCATTACCGGGGTGGTTTGGTGAGCCGTCAAAGGGTGTGCAAACAGCCAGCATCGGGGATTTCATGCTTTCACCAATAAATGCGATGCGGCCCAGATCCAGCAGCAGCTTCGCGCCCATGTCGCCCAGAAGCTCGGTGTAGAACTTCTTGGCTTTTTCCATATCACTGACACCAATGGTGACGTATCCAATCATGCTCTATTCTCCTGTTTAGCGCTTTTTACCTGCGCGGTCTGTTTTAAGCCGTTATTCTGTTTTCCCACCAAAATCCTCTGCCCAGCGCAGAGCCTGCGATAACGGCAGCGGTTTGCTGTAGAAAAAGCCTTGGCCGATATCACAGCCAAGCTCAATCAGTTTGCGCTCAACGTCTGCACTTTCAATGCCTTCGGCAACCAATCGTCGCTTAAAACTCTTTGAAAGGCTGACTATGGCACTGACGATCATACTGTCGTCCACACTATCCAGCATATCCATTACGAACGAGCGGTCGATTTTGATCTCTTGAGCCGGCAACCGCCGAAAATAATCCAGTGACGAATATCCGGTTCCAAAGTCATCCAGAGAAATATCCACACCGAGCTCACGACAGGCCTTAAGGTTCCTCAGAACGGTTTCGGTGCCGTCCATTGCTGTGGTCTCAAGAATTTCCAGTATGAGGTGACTGCGCAACTCTCTGGGGTAGCCCTCCAGCGCGCCGGATATATCGTCCCGGAACTGTTGACTCAGGAAGTGCGACGGGCTCAGGTTGATGCTCAGGGTGTAGGGCAGATCCTGCTGTGCAAACTCCATGAGCCGCTTTACCGCCTCCTGGATCACGAAATTACCCAAGGTGCGTGCATACTCAGTGTATTCGATATGCTCCAGGAAGTGTGCCGGGCCGAGAACACCCTCCTGTGGATGGTTCCAGCGTATAAGCGCTTCAAACCCGTCCACTGAGCGGGTACGAAGGCAGATTTTGGGCTGGTAGTACAATTCCATCTGCTGTTGCTGCAGAGCTCTGCCGATCTGATCCCGCACTCTGACCCGCTCTTTACGGGACGAATGTGATTCAAGGTCAAATACTTTGAAGCAGTTCTTGCCGGTTTCCTTGGCGGCATACATGGCCTGATCCGCATGGCGAAGCAGCATGTCAGTATCCGAGTCATCGTCTGGATATACCGTGATACCCATGCTGCCAGAGATCTGAAGCACGTTATGCCGGAAGTTAATGGGGTGCCGGATGACATCCAGAAGCCTGGCATAAACCCGCTCATCGTCCTCATCACGGAGGATGGCGACAAACTCGTCACCACCCAGGCGGGCGACGATATCGTGGCTGCGCACGGTGGCTTGAAGTTTGGCGGCGACGGATCTCAGAACCGCATCGCCCACCGCATGCCCATGCTCATCGTTGATGACCTTGAAGCCGTCCAGATCAATAAGGCACACCGACACTGTGCCGTTTCTCTGGCCGGCTTCATACAGCTCCTGTTCGAACAGTTCGGTGAGCCGGTGGCGATTGGGCAAACCAGTCAGCGCATCGTAATTGGTGGCCAGCTCAAGATCCTGTTTGTGGGACCGTTTTTCCTCGTACAACCGTTTGCGTTCGATCAGGTTGCCGAGGGTTTGCGACAGTGGCGCCAGTTCGTCTGCAAGTTTTCGCGTGTAACCTTCGGCACGGTTGGCAAGGCCAATCAGCCCCAGATATGTGCTGCCGGAGAACACCGGGATTCCGATATACGTATTGATGGGCGGATGCCCGGCGGGCAAGCCACCGCGTCGGGGGTCCTGGGACAGATTGTTGGAGATTATGGTCTCGCCGGTCACCATGGGCAGCCCCAGAATATTGTCCAGACGGTCGAAAATCATGCCCCGGCGCTCGACGTCCTGATATAGGGCCTGGGTTTCCGGGCTCCACGCGATGTTGGTGATGGCGCCAACTTTCAGATAGGGGGTACCGTTACTCTGGTGCAGAACTTCTCCGATAAACCCGAACTGGCTACCCGTCAGTGCGAGCAGATCGTTGAGCATCTGCTGAAATGCAGAGCGTTCGTTATCGCTTGTAAGGAACACATTCTGGGCATGATGGATGGCCCGGTTGAGGTGGAAAACCGGCACGTATTCACTCTTGTCAGATTCAATGTATGAACGCTCCAACTCCTCCTCCACCATGATGGCCAGGGTGCGGAGTACATCCAGATCTTTTTCGCTGAACTGCCGAGGTTTGTCGTCAATGATGCACAAGGTGCCGACTTTGAAGCCGCCGGGCTCGCGCACTGGCATGCCGGCGTAGAAACGGATATGCGGACTATTCAGCACAAGAGGGTTATTGCGAAAGCGCGGATCCCGGGAAGCGTTTTCCACAACAAAAATCTGATCCTGCCGTATGGCGTGGTCGCAGAATGCTACAGAGCGTGGTGTTTCGGTCGCATCAAGCCCCTGCCGTGATTTGAACCACTGGCGATCATGATCCAGTACGGTGAACAAGACGGTACTGACTTGATAGTGTTGGCGGGCGATACGGGTTAGACGCTCAAAACGTTCTTCCGGAGGGGTGTCAAGAAGCCCCAGCCGGGTCACCGCTGCGAGTCGTCTTTTTTCGGTTTCCGTGTCACTCATTCGGGTTCCTTGATGAAGCCAGCGACCGGAATGTTAGCAGATTGGGTTTTACTACAATGTGACATTTGGTGAACGATGAAAGAGTGAGAGCGAGTCTCAGCCTTTCACAGGCACCGCATGAATGCCCACGGCTCCGCCGCCTACGATAACCATCGCGTGTTGTTTACCTTTACCTTCTAAGACCTTTCCATAATCCGGTAAGGCGTAAAAAAGCCGGCCCTGCACAAGGGTCGGCTTTTTTGTGGGTGCCAGGGCCATGGTTTCAAGGTTGAGCGCCCCTGCCAACACGGCCGGCCAGTCGTTGTAAAACAGGTACAGCAGAGCACTCACCCGGATGATGAGTGAGACACCAGTTTGAAGAACAGGTAGGCCAGCCGCTGCAGCGGGTTATGCTTTACCGGGCCGCCTAGCGGGGTGTGCGGGTGCGTCTCCTGCTGGGAGCAGATTGGTTTGCCAGCGGCCTGCAGCAATGCGACTCTTCTGCAGACCGGATTCGACAAAAAGGTTCTCGGTCAGGAGGTCGCAGCAATCACCGAGATTTCTACCAGCAACTCTTTGGATGCCATCTGAGCCTGCACACAAGCTCGTGCTGGAGCCTCCCCTTCGGGTATCCAGTTATCCCATATGCTGTTCAAGGCGTCGAAGTCAGCCATATCAGAAAGGTAAATCGTTGCGGACAGGATCTTTTCACGGCTGGAACCAATGCTCTCCAGAAGCTCATCCACTTTTTCCAGCATGCCGGTTACTTGAGTATGAATGTCGCCGTACTTGTCCTTGGCAACTTGTCCGCAAAGATAAGCCGTGCCATTGTGTTTTACGATTCTGCTCATGCGGTTATTGGTTGAAATGCGCTCTATAGCCATTGATGTCGCCTGAATGGGAAGTGGAGTGAATTTGTAGTCAGTAGCAACTCATCGAACTCTAGAATACCGGGTTTATGTGCCGAGCGCTGTACCCAGCCAGAAACGAAAAAGGGCCCATCCAAAGATGCGCCCTAAGTCGTTGAATTCTGGTCGGCGTGGCAGGATTCGAACCTGCGACCCCTTCGTCCCGAACGAAGTGCGCTACCAAGCTGCGCCACACGCCGATCAACCGCCGGTATTATACGGATTCACTTGTTTTTTACCAGTCCCGGGCCTGATAAAAAAGCATCCGCAAATGCACTGAGATTGTCGTATATCGCCACGCTGGCGCCGGGAATCGGGCGGGTTTCCAGGTGGTGTTCGGTGTCCTTGCCATTGCCGGTTCGGACCAGCACGGGCTGGCAGCGTTCAGCAAAACCGGCTTCCAGATCCTTGCGACTGTCGCCGACCATCATGGCGCCGTTCAGAGTATCGAGATGGAGGTGGTCACGGATTTGTTCCAGCAGGCCGGTGAGTGGCTTGCGACAACGGCAGCCATCGTCCGGATGGTGCGGGCAGTAGGCAATGAAATCGATACGGCCGCCCTGAGCTTCCAGCAATCGTTCCAGTTTGTCGTGCATGGCACCCAGCACGTCGGTGCTGTAGAAACCTCTGGAGATACCAGACTGATTGGTGGCGATGGCAATCCGGTGGCCGGCTTTGCAAAGCCGTGCCACCGCCTCAATACTGCCCGGAATGGGTTGCCACTCATCCACAGAGCAGATGTAATTGCCATCGTACTCGTTGATGACCCCGTCCCGGTCGAGGATGATCAGCATCGGTCAGCCAGCGGCCGGCAACAGTGAGATATCTGCGACACGCAAAAACAGGTTGTGCAGGC
The DNA here is from genome assembly GCA_018066865.1 of Marinobacter sp. Lineage (GTDB taxonomy): Bacteria > Pseudomonadota > Gammaproteobacteria > Pseudomonadales > Oleiphilaceae > Marinobacter. The sequence goes on from JAGPVT010000181.1 coordinate 19,179, forward strand.
GGTTCAATAGCGCAAGGCGGTTGTTCCGCACAGCTTCGTCGTCTGCCATCACCATGACTTCGTTGAAGAAGCTGTCTACCGGCTCCTGCAGGCTTGCCAGCGACTGCAGCGCGTTGGCGTAGTCGCCTTGCTCAAACAGTGGCAGCACCTTCTCGGCTTGCTGGTCTACCTGTGCTGCCAGGGTTTTCTCGGCCGCATCCTGCAGAAGGTCCCTGTTGACGGTTTCGCCTACGTGTTCTCCTGCCTGCTTGGACAAGATGTTGGAAACCCGCTTGTTGGCGCCGGCAAGAGCCAGGGCTTCAGGCAGCTGACGGAAGGCTTCCACGGCCTTCACCCGGCGATCGAAGTCCAGTGGACGGGTTGGGCGACGAGCGTGAACAGCCAGGTACACTTCGGCGCCAATGCCGCGCTCATCGTAGTAAGCACGGAACCGGTCCAGCATGTAATCAACAACGCTGGAGGCGGTATTCTCTTCGGTCAGCCCGGTGAAATTTTCTTCCGCCCACTCGCAACAGGTTTGCAGATCAAGCGGCAGCTCCCGTTCGATGATGATGCGCAGTACGCCCAGAGAAGCACGACGCAGCGCGAATGGGTCTCGTGTGCCAGAGGGTGGCTGGCCAATGCCGAACAGCCCGACCAGTGAATCCAGGCGATCTGCGATGGCGAGGGCACAGCTTGTGAGCGTGGTGGGCAGACTGTCTTTGGCAAAGCGCGGCATGTACTGCTCGTTCATGGCCTTTGCGACATCGGTTGGCTCGCCGTCGTCGGCTGCGTAGTACTGGCCCATGATGCCCTGAAGGTCGCTGAACTCCAGCACCATCTCAGTTACCAGGTCGGTCTTGGCTAGCATGGCGGCACGCTCGGCCAGGGCTGGATCGCTGCCAATCGCTGCGGCAATTTTCCTGGCCAGCGCGGCTACGCGAACGGCTTTGTCGTAAACGCTGCCGAGCTTTTCCTGAAAGACAATCGGCTTTAGCCGTTCGATACGGTCTTCCAAGCGGATTTTGGAGTCTGTTTCGTAGAAGAACGCAGCGTCAGCAAGGCGTGGGCGAATCACTTTCTCGTTACCGGAGACAACCTGAGAAGGGTCTTTGCTCTCAATGTTGGCGACGGTAATAAACAGAGGCAGCATTGCGCCATCGGCACCCACCACGTGGAAGTATTTCTGGTGTTCCGCCATGGAGGAAATCAGAGCTTCTGCAGGGACTGCCAGGAACCGCTTGTCGAAACGGCCCATCAGCGGCACCGGCCATTCGTTCAGGCCGGTAACTTCGTCCAGAAGATCTTCACTGATTATTGCTTTAGCACCGGCCTCGGTTTCAGCAAGGGTGCTGACACCAAAACGGATCTGCTCGCGGCGCTTGGCGAATTCGGCAATGACATAACCTTCCTGCTCGAGGACAACTTCGTAATCCGCAGGTGTTGGAATGATCAGTGCTTTCGGGCAATGGAAACGATGGCCACGGGTTTTGTTGCCGGGAGTCAGCCCCATGATGGGCGCATCAATGATCTTGTTACCGAACAGCATAACCAGCCAGTGCACAGGCCTGACAAACTCCGTGCGGTGGGCACCCCAGCGCATACGCTTGGGAATTGGCAGTGACGCCAGCGACTGCTCAACCAGCCCGGACATCAGATCGACCGTTGGTTTGCCCTGCTCAACGGTGCGATAGACCAACCAGGCACCTTTATCAGTTTCCAGAGTGTCGAGCTGATCCGGGGTTATGCCCAGAGACGTGGCAAAACCGGTGAGGGCTCGGGTCGGGTTGCCGGAATCATCGAAGGCGGCTTTGACGGCCGGGCCACGCTTTTCAACCGGTTTGTCCGGCTGGGCATCAGCCAGGTTGCGAATGCGAACGGCCAGACGGCGCGGCGCGGCGAAGGCTTCTACCTTGCCAAATGCGATACCGGCATCTTCCAGGCCCTTGGTAATACCCTGAGTGAACGCTTCAGACAGTGGCTTGAGTGCTTTCGAGGGCAGTTCTTCAACGCCCAGTTCGACCAGAAAATCCTGCTTTGCCATGATTATGCGTTTCCCTCTGCCTGTTGTTCCTGCTTCGCTTTTTTACCTTTCTTGCCGTTGGCCTTGTTATCGGTCGCTTCGGCTATGGCCAGCACTTCTTTGCGCAGGGCCTCCGGGGCTAACGGGAAGCCGAGTTTGCGCCGGCTGTCGAAGTACGCCTGGGCGACGGCTCGGGCCAGAGTGCGCACACGCAGGATAAAGCGCTGACGCTCGGTGACCGATATAGCGTGGCGGGCATCCAGCAAATTGAAGGTGTGAGAGGCCTTCAGAACCTGCTCGTACGCAGGCAGGGCCAGACCCGCTTCGATCAGCCGGGCACTTTCACGTTCGTGGACATCAAAGCTTTGGAACAGGAACTCGACATCTGCGTACTCAAAGTTGTACGCGGACATTTCCACTTCCTGCTGGTGGAACACGTCACCGTAGGTGACGACACCGTCAGGGCCTTCTGTCCAGACCAGGTCGTAAACGCTGTCGACGCCTTGCAAGTACATGGCGATGCGCTCAAGACCGTATGTGAGCTCGCCGGTAACCGGGTAGCATTCAAGGCCGCCCACCTGCTGGAAGTAGGTAAACTGGGTGACTTCCATTCCGTTCAGCCAGATTTCCCAGCCCAGACCCCAGGCGCCCAGCGTGGGCGATTCCCAGTTGTCTTCCACAAAGCGGATATCGTGTACCAGCGGGTCAAGTCCCAAGGCTCTCAGCGAGTCAAGATAGAGTTCCTGAAGGTTATCCGGCGATGGCTTGAGTACCACCTGAAACTGATAGTAGTGCTGCAGGCGGTTCGGGTTTTCGCCGTAACGGCCGTCGGTGGGGCGGCGGCTCGGCTGCACATACGCAGCATTCCAGGTTTCCGGCCCGATGGCCCGCAGGAAGGTGGCCGGGTGAAATGTACCGGCGCCCACTTCCATGTCCAGTGGCTGAAGTACCACGCAGCCGTGCTTCGCCCAGAAGTTTTGCAGGGTCAGAATCAGGCCCTGAAAGGTCCTGGTGTCCGAATTCTTGCTGTTCATTGCCGTGTCTGTCGCGTTGTTTGTCACTGCGGATGCCTGCTGGTCAGTCTGTGTGTAGCGCCCCGTTAATTCCCGAGGCACTCTCTGAGCCGTTCTTCGAGTGAGCTTTCGAGCCGCTCGCAAGAGGGTCATTGCGAAAAAAGGCGCATTATACGCTCGCCAAAGCGGTATTTCTAAGTAGTCTTCATCCTGTTGATTTTGAACTAGAAGAACGTCAGCCCTACGGAGAAGAGCTTTTCAACTTCCCGCACCCGGGATTTGTCTACCAGGAACAGGATCACGTGATCATCTGGCTGCACCCGCAGATGGTCATGGGCGATCAGTACTTCGTTATGACGGACAATCGCACCGATGGTCGCGCCTTGGGGCAGGTTGATTTCATCAAGCCGTCTGCCAACTACCTTGGAGGATTTGTGGTCCCCGTGGGCAATGGCTTCGATGGCCTCAGCAGCGCCCCTGCGCAGTGAGTGAACGTTTACAACGTCGCCCCGGCGCACATGAGTAAGCAGGCTGCCGATGGTGGACTGCTGGGGGGAAATCGCCACATCTATTTCGCCGCCCTGAATCAGATCTACGTAGTCCGGGTTGTTGATCAGGGTAAATACCTTGCGGGCGCCCAGACGCTTGGCCAGCAACGACGCCATGATATTGGCTTCGTCATCGTTGGTAACGGCGCAGAACACATCGGTATTTTCGATATTTTCTTCCAGCAGTATGTCTTTGTCAGCCGCATTGCCTTCCAGCACGACCGTCTTGCGCAGATTTTCGGAGAGCAGCACACAGCGTTCGTGGTTACGCTCAAGCAGCTTTACCTGATAGCGGTTTTCCAGAGTGTGGGCCAGGCGCTGGCCTATGTTGCCGCCGCCGCAGATAAAAATACGCTTGTAGTTTTTGACCAGAGGTTGCAGCTCGCTCATAACCGAGCGGATGTGATCGGCGCCGGCGATAAAAAATACCTCGTCGCCGTCTTCAAGCACGGTGTCGCCCTTAGGCATAATGGCCCGGTCTTTACGGAAAATGGCAGCAACCCGGGTCTCAATCTTGGGCATGTGAGTGCTCAGATAGGACAGCTCGCGACCAACCAGCGGGCCGCCTTCTGTGGCACGAATTGCTGCCAGCCGGACCAGACCCTTGGAGAACTCCAGCACCTGCAGGGCGCCCGGGTACTCGATCAGCCGTGTGATGTGTCGAGTAACCAGGTGCTCCGGACTGATCATGACGTCAATTGGAAAACCGCCCTTCCCAAAGAGCTCGTTGCTGGAGAGATAGGCGCTGGCCCGCACTCGGCTGATTTTGGTGGGCGTGCTGAACAGGATACTGGCAACCTGACAGGCGACCATGTTGGTTTCGTCGCTGTTGGTGACGGCGATCAGCATGTCGGCGTCATCCGCACCTGCCTGTCGCAAAACAGACGGGTAGGAGGCGTTGCCCTGCACCGTGCGAATATCGAGGCGATCCTGCAGCTCACGCAGCCTTATCGCGTCTGTGTCGATGACCGTTATATCGTTGGCTTCGCTGGCCAGATTTTCAGCCAGCGTGCCGCCCACCTGGCCGGCACCGAGAATCAGGATCTTCATAGTTCAGGTTTCTCCAGTACGGCATAGAAAAAGCCGTCATGGCTGATTGGATCGGGAAGAAGTTGTCGCCCCGCGCCCATATCGCATCCCCACTGAACCTCGGGCTCAATAAGCGCGGCGCAGCTCTGTTGTTTAAGAAACCTCTGGATTATACGGTGGTTTTCCTGGGGGAACACGGAGCAGGTTGCATAGACCAGGCGCCCGCCCGGTTTGAGTACAGTCCACATGGCTTCCAGCAGTCCGAGCTGTATAGCGGCCAGTGGCACAACGTCGGTTTCCCGGCGCAACAGTTTGATGTCCGGGTGGCGACGGATAACGCCGCTGGCGCTGCAGGGAACATCCAGCAGAATACGATCGAACGCCTGGCCGTCCCACCACTGTTCAATGTCGGCGGCATCTGCCTGTAGCAGGCTGGCGCGTAAATCCAGGCGGTCGAGGTTTTCCTGAACCCGGGGTAGGCGCGCAGCCGATTCGTCGATGGCAACCACTTCAGACAGTTCTGCCTGGCTTTCGAGAATGGCACAGGTTTTTCCGCCAGGTGCAGCGCAGGCGTCCAGAACCCGCTGTCCCGGCGCCAGATCCAGCAGCGTGGTGCAAAGCTGCGCGGCTTCGTCCTGAACGCTGACAGCGCCGTCGGCAAACCAGGGTAGCTGATCAACCTGCACCGGCCTGGCAAGCTGTATACCCTGAGGCGCAAAGCGGGTGGCGGTCGCCTCAATACCGGCTTCATTCAACAGCGCCAGATACTCGTCGCGGCTAAAGCGCAGGGCGTTCACTCTCAGTGTCATGGGCGCCTGGGCGTTATTCGCCTCAAGAATCTGCTGCCAGTTGTCGGGCCAGTTATGGCGTAGTTTTTCCACCATCCAGATGGGGTGGCTGAAGCGGCTGGCGTCGTTTTCCGGCTCCGGAGCCCCTTCGCGCTCGGCAGCCCGCAAAACAGCATTTACCAGACCAGTGAGGTGAGGCTTGTCGAGAGCTCGGCAGGCCTCCACGGTTTCATTGAGAATGGCATAGGTTGCCTGCTGGCTGAAGCGCAGCTGAAACAGCGCGATCAGCATAAGGTGATGAACAATGCGATCCGGTTTCTTTATTGGCTTTTTCAGCCGGCTGCCCAGCTCACTGTCGAGGCGATGAAACCAGCGACATGTGCCATAGCAAAGCGCCTGAAGCACCGGGCGCTCGTTGAGGGCAAGGCGTTGCAGGGCCGGAGGCAGGCACTGGGACAAAGACTCGCCGTTTTCCACTGCCAACAGAACATCGGCCGCAATGGCGCGCATGGGCTGATCGTAGTCGCCCATATCAGTGCAGCCCCTGTCCGGGTAAAAGCAGTTGTTTGCCGCCGTTAATCAGGTCATTCACGCTCTGGGCGCGTGACCCTGGCAGCTGCAAACGGGTGATGCGCAGGGTGCCGGTACCGCAGGCAATATCGATACCGCCCCGTTCCCGCTGTATCACGGTGCCGGCGGGCTTCTGACTAATCTCACCGATGGCAGCGGCCTCGTGGATCCTCAGGCGCTGCTGTTCCAGATCGGTGAAGGTGCCGGGCCAGGGGTTGAAGGCGCGAATCAGGCGCTCGATGGCAGAGGCATCCTGCGACCAGTCGATATGACCTTCGTCCTTGGAGAGTTTGTGAGCGTAACAGGCCTGTTCGTCATCCTGGGCTTCGCCTTGGAGCTCGCCCTTTCCCAGCAGATCCAGTGCTTCTACAATGGCCTGGCCACCCAACTCGGCGAGGCGATCATGAAGGCTGCCGCCCGTATCGTCTGCATCTATGGTGGTCCGGGATTTCAGCAGCATGTCGCCGGTATCCAGGCCTTTGTCCATCTGCATGATGGTAATGCCGGTTTCTTTATCGCCGGCGGCAATGGCGCGCTGGATAGGCGCCGCACCACGCCAGCGCGGCAAAAGAGAGGCGTGAATGTTGAGGCAACCGTGGTCAGGAATGCTCAAAACCGCTTCCGGCAGAATCAGTCCGTAGGCCGCAACGATCATGACATCGGGCTGGAGATCTGCGAGTTCTTGCTGTGCATCCGGGGTTTTCAGGCTTTCCGGCTGGAATACCGGAATGCCATTGTCCAGAGCAACCTGTTTAACGGGACTGGGCTGAAGCTTGCGGCCACGGCCTGCTGGCCGGTCCGGCTGGGAGTAAACGCCCACGATGGAGTGGTGGGTGCCCAGCAGCGCTCTCAGGGCGGTTGCTGCAAAATCCGGAGTGCCGGCAAAAACGAGTCGCACGGTGTTGGGTCTCTGTTTCGTTGAATACGAAAAGACCGGGCCAAGGCCCGGTCCAGTACGTTTTACAAACTACTTATACTCGCTTCAGGCACATTCCTCAGGCCGTATTTACGCACTTTGTTTTTGAAGCTTTTCCAGCTTCTTGCGGATGCGGCTGCGCTTGAGGTTGCTGAGGTAGTCGACAAACAATTTGCCGTTCAGGTGATCCATTTCGTGCTGGATGCAAACCGCCAGCAGGCCCCTGGCTTCGATTTCAAAAGGCTTTCCGTCACGATCCAGCGCACGAATGATGCAGTGCTCTATCCGCTCGACGTCTTCATAAAAACCGGGTACCGAGAGGCAGCCTTCCTGCATGGCTTCGCGCTCGCCATCCAGAACCTCAACCTCTGGGTTAATAAACACCCTCGGTTCAGTCTTGTCGTCGGACAGGTCCATAACGATGATCTGCTTGTGCACGTTCACCTGCGTAGCGGCCAGGCCAATGCCGGGCGCATCGTACATGGTCTCGAACATGTCGTCGATCAGCGTAAGGTCAGCGTCCGTCAGTTCATCAACCGGCTTGGCGATGGTGCGCAGACGTGGGTCCGGGTATTCGAGAATGTCTAGTATCATAGTGCTCGTACTTTTGGCCTGTATGACGAACGCCAGGGTTTCTGACTGGCATTCTTTATGGCTTTAGCCTGACTTTATAACGTTGTCTTTTGTAACCGTGTGAAAGCGATCTCTGAAATGCGACAGCGTACTGCGCAAATTGTTCCTCTCGCATTAATATGAGTAGAGCCGTGCTCCTTTAGGTACATTATCCAACAATTCGTCGATTGAGTACAAACTGATCAGGCAATAGTTAAAATCTTTTGCAAATGGCATAGAATTTACTGGAAGAACAAAACATAACATCACAATTTGCGAGACTTCTTCTATAGTAACTTGCATAACAACGTAATAAGCTGCAGGCAACTGGCTGCATCCTTACCAGAATTCACAGAATCAAGGCACGCGATCAAGGACTTAGACAATGAGGAAACTGCTGTACGCTCTGGCAGCCACAATGCTGCTATTAACCTCCTGGGCTCACGCTGCACCAGAACTGCGGTCTGATCATCCTGAGCGTTACACTGTTGTAAAAGGTGACACTCTCTGGGACATTTCCGGGCGTTTTCTGAGTAACCCATGGTATTGGCCCGAAATCTGGCACGTTAACCCGCAGGTCGCCAACCCTCACCTGATCTATCCGGGTGATCGTCTTGCTCTGGTCTATATTGACGGCAAACCCCGGATCACCAAGGTATCGTCCAACAACGGTATTGTGAAACTGTCACCGCAGGTGCGTTCCGAGCAGATTGATACACCGATTCCTGCAATCCCTCTGGACGCCATCAGCAGCTTCCTGACAGATACCCGGATCGTCAGCGCGGATTTGATCAACCAGGCACCCTATGTGCTGGAAGGTAAAGGCGGCCGCATCCTGACCGGAGCGGGCGATCGTGTCTATGCCCGCGGTGAGAAGCCGGCCGACAAGGTAGGTGTATTCCGCCGCAGTAAGGAGTTTGTTGATCCGGATACCGGAGAGTTTCTCGGCCTGGAAGCACGCAGTATCGCCCGCGGTAACATCGCCGCCGAAAACGGTGATGTGCTGACTCTGGATCTGACCCGCTCCAGTGAAGAGGTGCGTATTGGGGACCGTTTGCTGGTTGGTGAAGATCGTCGCCTGACCACCAACTTTGTGCCCAGCTCCCCTGCCCAGCAGATCGAAGGCAAAATGATATCGGTAGATGGCGGTGTCACCCAGATTGGTCAGTACAATGTGGTTGCCATTAACCGAGGCAGTCGCGAAGGTCTGGAAGCCGGCAACGTGATGGCCATTCTGAAAAGTGGCAATCTGGTGCGCGACCCCATCACCGATGAGACCATCGAGCTGCCCTCCGAGCGAGCCGGCCTGCTTATGGTATTCCAGGTTTATGAAAAGATGAGCTACGGCCTGATACTGCAGGCGACTCGTGCGCTGTCGGTTGGCGACAAGGTTACCAACCCCTGATCTCATAATCGGTTAATCAAAGGCCGGGCCAGGAAGGCCCGGCTTTGTTGTCTTCAAGGATGATGCTGTGTTTTCCTCTCCTTCTGCGCAGTGGCTGTTTCTTACCTGTTTGCCCAAGTTCGGGCGCGCCCGTCGGCGGGCCATGCTCGCAACAATCCCCGACCTTACTGATCTTCTCGCCAAAAACTCCGCGACACTCCGGGCGCATGGCCTGCATGCTGAAACGGTGGCGGCAATCCTGGCGTGGCAACATCAGGATGAATCCAGTGCCTCAGTGAGCGCAGTTCGGCAGATCCTGCTGGATTGTGCGCGGCATGGCATTGATATCGTGAGCTGGCAGAGCTCCAATTATCCGGAAGCGCTGAGGCACATCCATGATGCGCCGCTGGTGCTGTTCGCCCGGGGTGATGTTCGCCTTTTGAGTTACGAACAGATTGGTATTATTGGCAGTCGCAACGCCACGCCTGCGGGGCTGGATCATGCCCGGCGCTTTGCGGCAGAGCTGAGCAACCGCAATCTGCTGGTAACCAGTGGCCTTGCACTGGGTGTTGATGGTGCAGCCCATGCCGGAGCCCTTGATGCGGGGTACGCGACAATTGCAGTCATCGGCTGTGGCCTTGATCGCATCTACCCAAACCAGCATCGTCGGCTTGGAGAGCGGGTCATCGACAATGGCCTGATGGTATCTGAGTATCCGCCCGGCACGCCCGCAAGGGCTGCGCATTTTCCCCAGCGTAATCGTATTATCAGTGGCCTGAGCCGTGGCATTCTGGTGGTTGAGGCCGGTTTGAAGAGTGGTTCCCTGATCACCGCCCGCATGGCTCTGGAACAAGGACGCGAGGTTTTCGCCATTCCCGGATCCATTCACAGCCCGGTGGCGCGTGGATGCCACCATTTGATCAAACAGGGTGCCAGCCTCGTTGATACAGTCGACGATATTCTGGAAGAACTGGGTGCGTCCTGGTCACTACCTGCCGGTTGTGGAGCACCAGATCAGACGGCCGTGAAGCCATCGGGGAGCAGGCTGGCGGCTGCGAGCCCGGTGGATGCGTTGGACAGCCGCGAAATCGCGGTGTTTGAGGCATTAGGGTATGATCCCCAGTCAACCGATGCACTGTGTTCGGCAACTGGTCTTCCGGCCGATCAGCTTGTTCAGTCTCTTCTGCTTCTTGAGCTTGAAGGGCTGGTGAGCTCCGCCCCCGGAGGTTTCCAGAAAATCGCCTGAGCCCGGTGCGATGATTCATCCCGTTTTTGGTCTGAAAACATCAGCATGGCTGCGCTCAACGCTTTAAACGAACAGCAGTTACAGCTTGCCTGCAGTGCGATCCTGCAGGGCGGCGTTATCGCCTACCCCACTGAGGCTGTCTGGGGTCTGGGGTGCGATCCCTGGAGCTTTCAGGCGGTAACACGCATTCTTGAACTCAAGAACCGACCGGTGGAAAAAGGCTTGATTCTGGTGGCTGCGTCTGTTGAACAGATTCGCTTTCTGCTGAACCCCCTGCCCGAAGCACTTCAGCGGGCGGCTCTGAGCCACTGGCCCGGCCCGGTGACCTGTTTGCTGCCAGATGTAAACAAACAGATTCCTGACTGGGTACGTGGCAGCCATAGCTCGATTGCTGTCAGAGTCAGTGAGCATCCGGTGGTTATAGCCTTGTGTGAAGGTGCTGGCATGCCTCTGATATCCACTTCCTGCAATCCTGCCGGGCAAGACCCTGCCCGTGACGCCTCGCAGGTGCGCCGCTACTTTGATGACCAGCTCGACCAGATTGTGCCGGGCGACCTTGGCGGTAGCCGGAAACCCAGCCGAATTATTGATATTGTTAGCGGTAAACAGCTTCGTTAGGAGAATTCATGCCACAGCAACCCGATAGCAATGCGGTCAAGCAGTATCTGCTTGGCTTGCAGGATGTCATCTGTCAGCGCCTGGAAACACTTGAAGGCGGTGTAGAGTTTCTTCGTGACGCCTGGGATCGCCCGGAGGGTGGCGGCGGTGCGAGCCGTGTGATCAGCGATGGCCGCATCTTCGAAAAAGGTGGGGTCAACTTCTCCCATGTGATGGGCGAGACCATGCCTGCGTCGGCCACCGCACATCGCCCGCATCTGGCGGGTGCGCCCTGGCAGGCCATGGGAGTCTCCCTGGTGATTCACCCGAACAACCCTTATGTGCCCACGTCCCACGCCAACGTGAGGTTTTTCATCGCCACGCCGAAGAATGCTGAACCGGTTTACTGGTTTGGTGGTGGTTATGATCTGACGCCTTACTACGGCTTTGACGAGGATTGCGTGCACTGGCACAAAACCGCAAAAGACGCCTGTGCGCCTTTTGGAGAGGACACGTATCGCCGCTACAAAGACTGGTGCGATGACTATTTTTACCTGCGCCACCGGGACGAACCGCGGGGCGTTGGCGGGCTTTTCTTCGACGATCACAATACCGGTGATTTTGAAAAGGATTTCGAGCTGATGAAGTCCGTGGGTGACAGCTATATTGAAGCTTATGAACCCATTGTACGGCGCCGCATGGATCACGCTTATGGTGAGCGCGAGCGGGATTTCCAGCTCTACCGGCGCGGGCGTTATGTTGAGTTTAACCTGGTGTATGACCGTGGCACGCTGTTTGGTCTGCAGTCTGGCGGGCGCACAGAATCCATTCTGATGTCGCTGCCGCCTCTTGTACGCTGGGATTACAGCCGGGTGCCGGAAGCGGGCAGCGAAGAAGCGCGCCTTACAGAGCACTTTCTCACCGGGCGCAATTGGCTGGCCGATGACGCACAGTAAACGAGGTAGGCAATGAACAACGAACTTTATGCCGTGGTGGGCCATCCGATATGCCACAGCAAGTCGCCGAGAATTCACAGTCTGTTCGCCGCCCAGACGGGCGAGTCTGTGGAATACACCTCAGTTCAGGCGCCTCTGGATGGTTTTGCGGCCACGGTTCGCCAGTTCTTTGCGAATGGGGGCAAGGGTCTGAACGTAACGGTTCCCTTCAAGGAACAGGCCTGGGCGCTGGCGGAATGCCGGGCAGCGCGAGCCGAAAAAGCCGGCGCGGCCAATACGCTGTACCAGAACAATGAGGGGCAACTGGTGGCCGACAATACCGATGGCCACGGGCTGGTACGGGATCTGGTGGCTAACCATAGCGTTCAACTCAAAGACGCCCGGGTATTGGTTCTGGGAGCCGGTGGCGCCGTGCGTGGTGTTCTGGGCCCCTTGCTTGAACAGCAGCCCGCGAGCCTGACCATTGCAAATCGTACGGTGGCCAAAGCCGACGCACTGGTGGAGCTGTTTGCCGATGAGGCCGGCGCTGCAACCTTGAGCGCCTGCGGGTTCGAAGAGCCGGGTCAGCCCTTCGATGTCATTGTCAACGGCACCAGCGCCAGCCTGCAGGGAGACCTGCCACCCCTGCGCGCAAATGTGATCGGAGCCAGCACAGTTGTATACGACATGATGTACTCTCTACAGACCACCACGTTTAACCAGTGGGCTCTGGATAACGGAGCTATCCGGGTGTTTGATGGCCTGGGCATGCTGGTTGAACAGGCCGCCGAATCCTTCCGTGTGTGGCGGGGCGTGCGACCGGAAACAGCGCCGGTAATTGATGCGTTGCGTGACGACTGAAAGGGCACATCTCAGCCGAGACAGTCGTAGAGACAACAACCCGTAAGGGCTATCCATAGGGGCTATGCATGGACATTCTTACCCTCGTAGGGCTTGTCACCGGTATTCTGATTGTTATTCTGGCGATGCTGGCAAACGCCTCGCTTCTTACCTTTCTCAACCTGCCAGGCTTGGCGATTGTTGTGGGTGGCACCTTTGCGGTAACACTCATAAAATTTCGCATGTCCTCAGTGATGAGCGCCTTTCGCCTGGCCATGAGTGCTGCTTTTACCGATAGGGTCGAACGACCTGCGGAGCTGATTCGCGAGGCGGGTGCGCTGGCTTTGGTGGTGCGCAAGGAAGGTATTCTGGGGTTGGAGAACCACCAAGCCGGTAATGAATTCCTGCAGAAAGCCATCAATCTGTGCGTGGATGGCCACCCGCCCGAGCTGGTTGAAGAGGCACTGGCTCAGGAATCCCAGCAGATGGCAGAACGCTATGAAGTGGCGGAGCGGGTATTCCGGGGTATTGGTGAGTCTGCGCCAGCCATTGGGATGTTGGGTACCCTGGTGGGTTTGGTGCAGATGCTCAACTCCTTGGACGACCCCTCTTCCATCGGCCCGGCTATGGCGGTTGCCTTGCTCACCACTCTATACGGCGCGTTCATTGCGCAACTGATTGCTCTGCCACTGGCGGACAAGCTTCAGCTCAAGGCGGAAGACGAAAGCCGCAACCAGATTCTGATCATCACATCCATGCGCAACATCATGCGTGGTGAAAACCCCAGAGTGATGAACGAACTGCTCTCCTCGTTTGTAACGCCGGAACACCGCATCGGGCTGGCGCCGGAGCGGGAGGCCTGAGGTTTTGCAAACTATCCGGAAAACCAGCAAGCCCCGGCAGAAAAACCACACCCCAGCGTGGATCGTTACCTTTGCCGATCTTGCCACGCTGCTGCTGACGTTTTTTATTCTGCTGCTGTCATTTGCGGAAATGGATATTGAAAAATACAGAGCGATGGCCAATTCCATGTCCGTTGCGTTTGGTTCTGCCAATGTGCTGTCGGACAATATTGGTGGCTCGCCGGTTACGCTGGTGGAATCAGACACAGTATCCCTGCCAGAGCCCACCGACTCACAGGCCCGGGAGCCGGAGTTTATTGATGAACGAGCGCCAGACACGGCGACCACGGTTATCTCAGGCGGTGTGATAGATCTGGCCAGTCGCATGATCGGTGAGCTTGAGAACGAAGTGGCGTCCGGAGCCTTGAGTGTCAATTACGACAAAAACAAAGTGGTTATCCGGTTTTCCGAGGAAGCCACCTTCCGCTCCGGAGAGGCGTCTATCAAGCCGGAGATGATCCCGATCATCGAGCGGGTGGTTGGCGTTCTGGCTGGTTGCACCGGCGATGTGCTGGTTTCCGGCTATACTGACGACCGGCCCATCTCCAGCAGCCGGTACCGCTCTAACTGGGACCTTTCCGCAGCCCGGGCAGTATCCGTAGTGCACGAGCTGGTCATGAGCCAACAGGTACCCGCAGAGCGAGTGGTTGCCGCCGGTCGTGCTGAAACCAACGCACTTGCTCCGAACGATACGGCTGAAAACCGTGCGCTGAACCGCCGGGTGGAAATCGCCATTCGTGATCCCGAATGTGGTGAATCCATCTCGACCGGAGATCTGCCGGTGGAAATACTTCCCGAGTGACAATTTAACGAGTAAGGAGAGGAACATGAGCGGACCAGATAAGCCCAAAGTCATCGACGAAGAATGGAGCGATGAACGGGTAAAAAGCCATCTGATCACCCAGCCTGGTGGCGAAGGTTCGGATTACATAGTACTGCTGAAAGCTTATCAGGCAATGAGAGCTAAAGATTTTGAGCGCTTTGTGGGTTTCTTCATGGAAGCCGGTGGCAACCTGAACGATACCGGGGAGACCGGTGAAACCATACTGGATTTTGTTTCACAGCACCGCAAAGGCACAGACTACGCCCGGGCGCTGGAAAGCGCAGGAGCGAAAAAGACGACTGTGACCGGGATCTGAATCCCGGTCACAGTACCTGGCCTCAGAAGACCGAAGCAGATTACTCGATATCAACCTCAATGGCCTTCGGCTCCTTTGGCTCCGCCTTTTGCAGCGTGAGCGTGAGAAGGCCGTCTTTGAAGCTGGCTTTTACGCTGTTCTCGTCGATATTCTCGGGCAGCGTAAAGCGCCGCACGAAACTGCCATAGAAGCGCTCAATGCGATGCAGTTTCTTATCCTTGGACTCCTCTTCGTGCTTGCGCTCGCCTTCAATAGACAGCACACCTTCATGTACGCTGACCTTTACATCCTGCCGCTCCATACCCGGCAGTTCAGCCTCAATGGTGAAGGCTTGGTCTGTTTCCTTTATATCAACAGCGGGCGCCCAGTCACTGCGGTTGAACAGATCTTTGCCCTCCCCACCGGACCGTGACAAACCAAGCACCCGGTTATAGCGACTCATCAGATCTTCAAACTCATTGATTGGATTCCAGCGAGTAAGATTGCTCATGGGGACTTCCTCCTTTTCACATAAATGAAAAAAAATCAGCCTCGTTCCCGGAACTGCTCTGCAACCCGGCTTTAGCCGTTTGGACATCCGTGAACATCCGCTATTAACGAATGTATGAACACCGGATTATTTTTCAAGCCCTCTCGAACGCGATCAAAAATTAACCAGAATTATGGTTTCAGCTCAGCCAGGTATTCATCCTTGAGCTTCACGTAATTGGCTGCCGTGTATGCAAAAAACGAACGCTCGTTCTCGCTCAAAGGCCGGGCTTTCTTGCACGGTGAGCCGACATAAAGATGCCCGGATTCCAGTGTTTTCCCCGGCGGCACCAGACAGCCCGCAGCCACGATCACCTCATCCTCCACCACTGCGCCATCCATAATGATACAGCCCATACCCACCAGCACCCGGCTACCAATCGTGCAGCCGTGTAACAGAGCCTTATGCCCCACGGTGACATCGTCGCCAAGGGTCAGCGGGTAGCCGCCCGGATTAAAATCGCTGGCATGAGTAATATGAAGCACCGAACCGTCCTGAATGCTGCAACGGTTGCCGATGCGAATCTTGTGCATATCGCCCCGCACCACGGTCATCGGCCAGATGGAGCAATCGTCACCGGTTTTAACATCACCGATAACCACAGCACTGGGATCCACCAGAGTGCGCTCTCCGAAATCTGGCGTGGTACCCTTGTGAGAACGTACATTCGTCATTACATATACTCTTTAGATGAGATTATTCCCCGAGTATGGGTCGTCCGGATGGAGGGCCTTTCCAAAACACGCCGTAAATACATCCATGTAGGCTCGGCTCCGCCATCCATGGCTACGCACGGTTTTGGAAAGGCCCTCCATCCGGACTCCACTCCCGGGAGCCAACAGTATAGCGCTGCTTGTGTCACGCTACTTTACCAACTCATTGCTGAGAAGGGGATCCATGAATAACCCGTTACTGACTGATGAATTGCTGCCCAGGTTTGATCATGTGCGAACTGAGCACATGGAAACGGCTATTGACCAGATTCTCAGCGAAAACCGCATGAAAATCGCGAGCCTGGCCCAGAACGAAGACCCTGACTGGGACACTCTCGCTCAGCCCATGCAGTCTCTGGAAAACCGCCTGAATAACGCCTGGTCCGTCATTTCGCACTTCAACAGCGTCATGAACAACGACGACCTGCGCAAAGTCTACAAAAACTGCCTGGAAAAGCTCACCGAGTACAGCACCGAGCTCAGCCAGAACACCGCCCTGTGCGAAGCCTACAAAAAGCTCGCGGCCCGGGACGATTTTAGCGAACTGAGCGAAGCCCAGCGCAAAGCCGTGGACAACACCTTGCGCGACTTCCATTTGGGTGGCGTCGACTTGCCTGACGACCAGAAAAAGCAGTATGCGGCGCTCTCTCGCGAGCTATCGGAACTCACCAACAGCTTCAGCGACAACGTTCTGGACGCCACCCAGCACTGGTTCAAGCACATCACCGATGTGGAAGAACTGGCGGGCATCCCTGAATCCGCTCTCGAAGGCGCAAAACAGGCCGCCAGCCAAAAAGATCTTGATGGCTACGTGATTACCCTGGATTTTCCCAGCTTCTTCCCGGTTATGACCTACTGTGACAACCGCGAGCTGCGCCACGAAGTCTACGAGGCGTTTGTTACCCGTGCCTCCGATGTGGGGCCAGATGGCGGTACCTGGGACAATACTCAGGTTATGGCTGAAATTCTCAAGCGCCGCCATGCTCTGGCCAAACTGCTGGGCTTCAACAACTACGCCGAGCGCTCCCTGGCCACTAAAATGGCCCGGGACAGCGACGAAGTATTGGGTTTTCTCAACGAGCTGGCGGCCAAGTCCAAGCCGGTCGCCGAGAAAGACTATGCTGAGCTCAAAGCCTTCGCTAAAGATCAGCACGGCCTGGATGATCTGAAGGCTTGGGACGTAGGCTACTACAGCGAAAAACTACGCCAGCAGCGCTACGACATTTCACCCGAAACCCTCCGCCCCTGGTTCCCGGTGGATAAAGTGGTACCCGGGTTGTTCCGCGTTGCAGAGAAGCTGTTCGACGTACAGATTGAAGCCAAGCCGGAAGTGGAAACCTGGCACGAAGACGCCACGGCCTACTGCATCAGCCGTAACGGCGAGCCGATTGCCTGGTTCTATTTCGATCTGTTCGCACGCCAGGGCAAGCGCGGTGGCGCCTGGATGGCAGACTGCCGGGTACGCTGGCGCGACCAGCGTGGCAGGTTGCAGCTGCCGGTAGCCTTCCTCACCTGTAACTTTACGCCGCCTGTGAATGGCAAACCGTCGCTGCTCACCCACGACGAAGTAACCACTTTATTCCATGAATTCGGCCATGGGTTGCATCATATGCTGACCCAGGTGGAAGTCATGGATGTGTCCGGTATCAATGGCGTGGCTTGGGACGCGGTAGAGCTGCCCAGCCAGTTCCTGGAAAACTGGTGCTGGAACCCCGACTCCCTGGCACTGATTGCCAGCCACCACGAAACCGGAGAACCGTTGCCGGAAGACCTGCTGCAGAAACTGCTGGCAGCCAAGAACTTCCAGTCCGGCATGGCCATGGTGCGGCAGTTGGAGTTCTCCCTGTTCGATTTCCGTCTGCACGCGGAATTCACCGAAGAGGCCCCCACCAATCCACTGCACATACACCGAAAAGTGCGCGAAACCATCGCGGTGGTGGAGTCTCCGGAGTTCAACCGCTTCCCGAATTCGTTCTCGCATATCTTCGCTGGCGGATACGCAGCGGGCTACTACAGCTACAAGTGGGCGGAAGTGCTGGCTGCGGATGCTTTCTCGTTGTTCGAGGAAAACGGCATCTTCGACCCGGAAACCGGCAGGGCGTTCCTGCAGAACATTCTGGAAAAAGGAGGGTCGCAGGAGCCAATGGAGCTGTTCAAAGCCTTCCGTGGCCGCGAGCCGCAGGTAGATGCGCTACTGAAGCAGACCGGTATTACAGACGAAGTGGCCTGATCCAACCCCCTCCGGTGGTCGTTATGGCCACCGGGGTCTTTAATCTGGAGTTACGTTATGGCGACCCCAAAACGTTTTATTGCCGGTGCCGTTTGTCCCCGCTGTGCGGAGATGGACAAGATTATGATGTTCACCGACGATGATGGTGAGCAGATTCGCGAGTGTGTGGCCTGTGGCTTCACTGATGCGGTATCGGATGCCGAGAAGCCTGCTGATCCTGAGTTGGCGACTCGAGTTAACACGCGTGATAACGAGGATGATCATACGGTTAAGCAGGTTGTTTTTTTTAAGGCTGGGTCTGAGGATTAACGCCTTGTAGCCTGTTGGTTTTGGGGGTTTCGAGGTCGCGGGGGTGCTTTTCTTCTGGGAAAAAGCAACTCGCTGCGCTCAGACATCTTTTTCCCGCCAGAAAAGCACCCCCACACCCTCTTGTTCTCACTGAACAGATAAATCAGTTTAAAAGATAAAAGCTACTGAGTGCGGTTTAAACTTTGCGGTATGTATATAGTGCTGGCCGCAATAAAAGCTTTTGTGGAGAACGTTTTTGCTTTCTGTCTTTTCCATGCGATATCTGTGCGGCCTGTAGTGAGGGGGTTGGGGGATTTTTTCCCGCCAGAAATGGATGTCTGAGCGCAGCGAGTTGCCATTTCCAAGGGAAAAAACTCCCCCTGCCCCCTCGCAGCCCCCAAAACCAGCAGGCTACGAAAGAACAGGCAAACTCCAAACTTAAAGAACCATAGCCGCCAACCACCCAAACCCGAGCAACGGCAGGTTGTAGTGCAGGAACGTGGGCACCACGGAATCCCAGATGTGGTTGTGCTGGCCGTCGACGTTCAGGCCGGCGGTGGGGCCTAGTGTGGAGTCGGAGGCCGGGGAGCCGGCGTCGCCCAAGGCGCCGGCGGTGCCTACGAGGGCCACGATGGCGAGGGAGCTGAAGCCCATTTCCAGGGCCAGGGGCACGTAGAGGGCGGCGATGATGGGGATGGTCGAGAAGGATGAGCCTATGCCCATGGTGATCATCAGGCCAACCAGCAGCATCAGCAGCGCGGCCATGGGTTTGTTGTTGCCGATCACGTCTACCGAGCCTTGTACCAGCGTGGCGATTTCACCAGTTTCGCGCATCACTTCCGCAAAGCCAGAGGCGGCGATCATGATGAAGCCGATCATGGCGAGCATTTTCATGCCTTCGGTAAACAGATCGTCGGCTTCTTTCCACTTCACCACGCCCGAAAGGTTGAACAGCAGGAAGCCTGCCAGTGCACCCAGGATCATCGAGCCCAGCCAGAGCTGAACCACGAAGGCGACCACAATGGCAATAACGGCCATGATCAGTGTGCCAGAGCTGTAGGACACGTTTACGCGCTCGGTACGGGCAATGGCTTCCAGATCGTATTCGCGCTCGCCGCGGTAGGTGAAGAATACAGCAACCAGCAGGCCGCAGAGCATGCCAAGGGCCGGCAGAGCCATGGCGTGCATAACGCTCAGGCCTTCGGTTTCGCCGCCGTTGGCGCCGATTTTGGCCATCAGTATTTCATTCAGGTAAATGCCGCCGAAGCCGATGGGCAGGAACATGTAGGGTGTGATCAAACCAAAGGTGAGCGCACAGGCTACGAGCCGACGGTCCATTTTCAGTTTGGCCATCACGTACAGCATGGGCGGAACGACCAGAGGGATGAATGCGATATGGATGGGCAGGATGTTCTGTGACGACAGGGCAATCAGGATCAGCACGCCTATGATCATGTATCGCACGCTTTTGGCCGCTGCGCTATTTTCCTGCTGGCCGACCATGGTGAGGGTTTTGTCTGCCAGTGCGTGGGCCAGGCCGGATTTGCCGATAGCAACGGCGAAGGCGCCCAGGGTCGCGTACGAAAGAGCGACGGTAGCACCGCCGCCGAGGCCATTATTAAAGGCGGCAATGGTGGCTTCAAGAGACAGTCCGGCGATCAGGCCGCCGGAGACGGCGCCTACGATAAGGGCAACAACAACG
>JAGPVT010000187.1 GCA_018066865.1 Marinobacter sp.
ATCGAGCTGCGCATCATGGCCCACCTGGCGCAAGACCCCGGTTTGCTGGATGCCTTCAAGCACAACCTCGACGTGCACAAGGCCACCGCCGCCGAAGTATTCGGGGTTGAACTGGATGCAGTCACCACCGAGCAGCGCCGCAGCGCCAAGGCGATCAACTTTGGTCTGATCTACGGTATGAGCGCCTTTGGTCTGGCCAAGCAGATTGATGTTGATCGCAAGCAGGCTCAGGCCTATATCGACCGCTACTTCGCCCGTTACCCCGGCGTACTGGCCTATATGGAACGTACCCGCGAGCAAGCCAGCGAGCAGGGCTATGTTGAAACCCTGTTTGGCCGCCGTCTGTATTTACCTGAAATCAACGCCAAGAACCCGGCCATGCGCAAGGGCGCCGAGCGCACCGCCATCAACGCGCCCATGCAAGGCACCGCCGCCGACATCATCAAACGCGCCATGATCAAGGTCGATCAATGGCTGACTGAGAGCAAACTGGACGCCCGCGTCATCATGCAAGTACACGATGAACTGGTACTGGAAGTGCGCGAAGACCAGATCGATGCCGTCAGCCAGGGCCTCAAGGACCACATGGGCGAGGCAGCCGATTTGGATGTGCCGCTACTGGTCGAAGTAGGCGTGGGTAATAATTGGGATGAGGCGCACTAAGCGCGCCTTTGGCGTGCAGGGGTTCTACCCCGTTACTGCGGACACTCTTGAAAAGAGGCACAATGTGCCAAAGGAGTGTTCATGTCCAAACGCAGAAAATACAGCCCTGAATTCAAGCGCGAAGCCATCGCGCTATCTCGCCAGCCTGGTACCAACTGTCGTCAGGTGGCCTTAGAGATTGGCATTAACCCCAATTTGTTGTCGCGGTGGGTCCGTGAAGCGGACGATGTGCCAAGCAAAGCGTTCAAGGGCTCTGGTACGCCTCGTGACGAGGAGCTTGCCAATCTGAAACGCGAACTGGCGCGGGTAAAAAAGGAGCGCGATTTTTTGCGCGAAGCGGCAGTGTTCTTTGCAAAGGAGTCGTCCTGAGGTATCAGGCGATTCAACGCTGTCGCAGTCTTTTCCCGATACGCCTTATGTGTCGATGCCTGAAGGTCTCGGCCAGCGGTTATTACGCCTGGGCATCTCGACCTCTATCCAGCAGGGCTATGGCTAATCAGCATCTGTTGTCGCGAATCAGAGAGATTCATGATGATAGTGGTGGCATGATTGGTTCGCCCCGGATGCATGAAGACCTGGCTGCCGAAGGCACTTCTACGAGCCTGAATCGGGTTGCAAGGCTAATGGCTAAGCACGGTATCCAGGGGTGGCCTCGCAAAAAGCGGGGACGAATGGGGCGAGCGTCGAGTCGGCCACAGGGTATTCAAAACCATCTACAGCGGGACTTCTCAGCGCTTGAGCCTGATACCAAGTGGGTCACGGATATTACGGAGATCTCCACTCAGGAAGGAAAACTGTATCTATGCGTGGTCCTGGATCTGTTCAGTAAGCTGATTGTGGGCTGGTCCATGCATCACAGACAGGATCGGCAGATGGTAATCAGAGCTGTTCAAATGGCTGTGTGGCAACGCCAGGGCGAAACCCCGGTGATACTGCACTCAGACAGGGGTACGCAGTTCACCAGCGGCGATTACCAGCGTTATCTGGGCAGCAATCGGTTAGTCAGCAGCATGAGTGCCGTTGGCCACTGTGGCGATAATGCCGCCTGTGAGGGCTTCTTTGGGATGCTGAAGCGAGAGCGAGTACATCACCGACGTTACCGTACTCAAGACGAGGCAAGAGCAGACCTATTTGAATACATCGAGCGGTTCCATAATCCTAGGATGCGACGTAGAGTTGCTGCGCAGGATCAAAAGCTCTTAGCTGTTTTATAACCGTCCGTGGAAACGGGGTAGAACCCCTTGTGCGGAATGAAGCTGAAGGGGACGACGGATCAGCTATCAGATTGGCGATAGAGAAAATGCGCGGACGGGACAGGGTAGGATTAGCTGGCGAACAGCTGTCCGGTGCTGGAGGCGCTGCGGCCGGAGTAGTGATGGCAGGCACGGTAGCTGGTGCGGCGGGTGCCACAACATTACTAGGCTCCACCGGTTTAGCCGGGCTTCTTGGTGGCGTCTTCGTTACAGCCACCCCCGTCGGCTGGGTAATTGGTTCTGCCGCGATTTTTGGCGCCGCTGGTTACGGTATCGCAAAAATGATTCGTTCAGGGTCCGAGCAAGATCGGCGCCGCAAGGATTTCATTGGGCGCCAGACCGAGCGATTGATGACCTTGGAGACTGGATCTCCAACTGTGGACGAGAGAGCCGAGTTGGGTCAGCTCATAGCTTTGACGGTGGCAGCTTCGGTGATAGAGGAAGACGCAGTTCGACGAATGGTTAACCTGTTAAATACAGGTAAGCTGGCCGTCCCTCTAGCATTGGATCGAGTCAGAAGGATAGCTTTGACGCACGGATTGATTGAGTCCAAAAGCTAGCCAGAGTCAGGCACGCTGCCGGTTTTCATGTTGATCAATCGCCTCTTGTATTCTTGAGACATGCCAGACACTGGTAGTGGTACTTTTCAAAGTGTCCGCATTAGCGGCGTGGAACCTGTTTGAGTTTTTTATTATGGACGAAATCACTACCCTGCCTTCGGAAGCTATACCTGATCTGCAACGAACCGTGCAGCGTAAGCTGGGGCGTTGCATGTTGCAGTTCCAACAGTACGAGCTACTGCTCAAGGCGATAGTGGCTCATAGCGAACTGAGTGGCACTCCGGAACGTCTTCAGGCTGTTCGCGACGATAAAGTCGCCTGTGCCCATAAGAAAACTCTTGGCGCCTTGGTGGGGATGCTGACTGAGAGCTATCTCAAGCCGCCAAACTCATCCGATGAACCGCAACAAGCAGAGGATGAACCTAGTGACCGGGTATGGTTTAGCGTCCAATATCAGATGGAGTTGCCTGAGGAGCGTTATGCCGAGACCAAGATTGCTCTCAAGGAGCTCGTCGACCTACGTAACGAGCTGGTGCACCATTTCCTTCAGCGCTTCAATCTCTGGTGTTTGGATGGCTGTATCGCCGCTGAAATATACCTTGATGAGAGTTATGAAACCATCGACGGGCACTATCTAACGTTGCGTCAGTGGGCTAAGTCCATGGACGATGCCCGGCAGCTTATGGTGTCCTTTATGCAAACTCAGGAATATAGAGATCTCGTAATCCACAGTATTAGGCCAGACGGCACGATACATTGGCCTAGCAGTGGAATAGTTGGCTGCTTGCGTGAAGCAGAAATCAATCTGGCTCAAGCGGGCTGGACACCACTTTTCGACTCGATTCACTGGATTACCAAGACCTACCCAGAGCATACGCCTAAGCGCTATGGGTGTGGCAGCTGGCGTCACGTCATCCATGAGTCACAGCAGTTTGAAGTTCGAAAGCAAAGCCAATCTGATAATGGCCCCACAAAGGTTTGGTATCGTAGTCGTCGGAGCGGAGCCTTGAGGGAACACGACTAAGCAATGAACCAGTCGCTGGAGAAGCGCGGTTTCGACCCGCCGCCAGTAATTAGGTGAGTAGCTCCTGGTTTCGTAGTCAGCCCCAGGCCTGATGAACTAGGTAGGCAAGAGGTTCAAATGAGCAATCCACAGAAAATGACATTTGTTGCGGTTATTTCGCACTAGAATGTCATTTAATGTGGCGCAATCATGACATTAATCGTTTCCCCTAATCGCTGAGACGCCCTATTTACGGGGGGGCTAAATGACACTTATAGTGCCCATCGACATCCCGGTCGGCGATAAGAAAAACCCCTTAAGGCAAATGCGTTAAGGGGTTTTTTATACTGTGTAGTGGTCTACTAATCCCGGACACCGAAATGGGTGGTAAATTTACCGCCATAGCTGAGGTGTTCCATGACAAGACAACGTCGTACGTTTTCAACTGAGTTCAAGCACGATGCCGCGTTGCTG
>JAGPVT010000191.1 GCA_018066865.1 Marinobacter sp.
GTTCATTGCCAAGCGTCCTGGTTCTCGTAAGAAACTGGACGACCGTAAGTTGAAAGCTGAAAAGCTCAAAGCCAGCGCCCGGGCCAAAGTGGAACACCCATTCCGGTACATCAAACAAGTCTTTGGCTATAGCAAAGTCCGCTATCGTGGCCTTGCTAAAAACAGTAACCGACTGCATTTGCTGGCTGCGTTCAGCAACCTGCTGATGGGTGAAAAATACCTGCTGGCGTAGGGCCAGTGTGCCTGTTTTTCGCCAAAATGGCGGAAAGCGGGCAAAAAACGAACACATATGAGCCTTCTCGGAATCAATAGGCAATAGTCGTTTTTTTGGCCGCGCCAGCGGCCAACCTAAACCCATGAGCGAGAACGCCTGCTTCGTCAGTCTCGTCGAGCTGTCAGGCACTTACAGCAAACACAGTTAGGGGCTCTCTTACGTGGCTTTAGGCCACAGCCTGACCGGTCGTTCCATCGGTGAGTCAGGGGCACCAGACATTCATCGGTTAACCGGTCACAGGCACTATTCAAGGTGTCGGGCTGCAGGGCTCCAGTTAGGTTCAGGCTCAGGTCCGGTGTAAGCGCACTGGCTCATGGCATTAAGGCACGCCCACGGGCTGGCTAATCAAGTCGCTCTGGCTTCAACATCGGTGACAGAGAACTGCTTCGGTATCGGGTACCAGTCAGCGGACTCGCAGTTTTCGCAGTCATCCTTTCTGATCCAGTTAGACATCATGCTCAGCCCGTGGCGTGACTAACCTTTCAGGAATCGTTGTTCATCGAACACCCTCTTGTCTTTGAGCATGAAGTAGACCGCCCGCCCCAGTTTGTGGGCCAGCGCAGACAAGGCTTTGGGTTTGTTCATGCGTTTCTGAAGTTTTTCGACGTAGCGCTTGGCTTTATCGCTGTTACGGATAAACAGCACCGATGCTTCGGAGAAGGCCCACTTCAGATGGGCGTTACCGATTTTGTTGCCCTGGGTGCCGTAGACCTTGCCAGCAGATTCCGCTTTGCACTTCACCAGGCGAGCGTAGGAAGCGAACTTCTGAACGGACTCGAAACGTTGAATATCGCCGACTTCGTAAAGAATCGTCAGCGCCAGGATGCGGCCCACGCCCGGAATGGTTTTCAGCACAGTGAGTGAGGCGGGATCATGTTGTTTGGCTTGCTGTTCCAGGTGCCATTCGAGCTTTTTGAGCTCGTGCTGATAGCTGTCGACGATGGCGAGATCCAGATCGACGTTACGTTGAACGTCTGGATCGTTAAAAGCCGAGGTGAGTTGTGATCGGCCGCCCGGGTTGTTGAGGTTGGCCTTGCTGGGCGGCAGGGTTGTACTGGCTCACGGTATTGACGACGTGGGCTTTGAGCATGGCACCATGCTGGACGATGCGGGTGCGGCGTCGCAACAGGTCACGTGTGGCCCGCATCTTCTTGGGATAGACATAGGCCAGAGGGAAATTACCACCGCGCATGAGCATCGCAATCTTGAAGGAGTCGATGCGGTCATTCTTGGATTTGCCGCCGTGGATGGCCTTCATGTAAAGCGCATGCCGTGTTCTTCACACAGATCCGAGATCCAGTACCAGCAGTGCATGCATTCAACGCCAACCACAAGGTCATCGCGAAAGGGTTCAAGCAATGCCAGTAGCGGTTCCGGTCGGGCCTTGATCTCTTTGTGCAACAACACCTCGCCTTGCGGGTCGAGGATGCAGACGTACAGACTGCGAGCGTGTAAGTCGATTCCACAATAATGACGGTGAGTGCTATGGTAAAAGCTCATGAGTCTTCTCCCTTGTAGTGCTTGGTCGCCTTCCAGCTTAGCGGGTAACCGCCGGGCTGGGGAGAAGGCTCAATCAGTATCAAAACAGAGGGTAATAATGCCCAAATCGGGTTTGAATGGCTTTTTTTCGAGTTGAAATGCGATTCAGCGAGAAATCAGGCGTTAATCAGACCCTCCTTAATTTACCTGAAAGAACAACATCCCACGCCGACAGGTAATTCCATGGCTTTATTACAAAAAGTCCTACTGTAAAGTGATAGTTGACAAAATACATCTATCGTGAAAATATATGAACATGTATTTATATGTATGTGTATACTCATGAAGCCGCAAAGACGCCCTCTTTCCAATATGGGTACTGAAGAAGATATCTCTCAGCTCGCCGAGCTGTTTCGTCTTATGGGTGATACCAGCCGATTGCGTATCATTTTGAAGTGCTTGCACACCCCAATAAGCGTTTCGGACATTGCTACACAACTTGAGTTGTCACAATCCCTGGTCAGTCACCATTTACGCTTGCTGCGAACCGCCCGAGTAGTCCGTTCTGAACGGCGTGGTAAACAGGTTTTCTATGTCGCTGCCGATGAGCATATACAGTGCGTCATCGAAGATATGGTCGCTCATATCAGTGAACCCGATCAAAATGAGGAGGACGACTAATGCCGGGGTGCACAAACTGTCCATCAGATGTAGCAACGGCAAGCAACACCTTTGATCCGTTATTTCGCCGCGTACTTTGGATTGCACTTATTGCGAATGCAGGAATGTTTTTGGTTGAGATTATCGCCAGCCAGCTCGGCGACTCCATATCCTTGCAAGCAGATGCCCTCGATTTTTTTAGCGATGCGACCAACTATGCTATTAGCTTATTCGTATTAGGTATGGCCCTGCATCTGCGCGCCCGCGCCTCACTGATCAAAGGCGCATCCATGGCAGTTTTTGGCTTGTGGGTAATAGGCAACGCTATTTATCGCGCACTGGTTGGCAGCGCGCCCGAGGCCTCCGTTATGTGGACAGTCGCACTACTCGCCTTGGCGGTCAATGTTGCCGTTGCGGTTTTGCTCTATCGTTATCGCGCGGGTGATAGCAATATGCGGTCTATTTGGCTATGCAGCCGCAATGATGCGATTGGTAATATTACTGTGATAATCGCAGCAGCAGGCGTCTTTGCAACATCTTCACGCTGGCCCGATCTTATCGTCGCTGCCATCATATCTTGTCTCAATTTGAGCGCTGCATTTCACGTTATACGTCTGGCACTTTCCGAGATACGCGCTGTCACAGCTAATCCAGAACAAGAGGCTTCACAATGCGAAGCCAAATAATAGCGTGCACTACACGCGTAAACTTTATATATATTATATATTGATTCTCGATGTTGAGACCTTTCATCGCCTATCTGTTTATTTTTTCGCTACTTTTTATGGGTATCGAAGGCGCTTTGGTTTCCTCTGGCGGAGAACATCCACACGGGGACGAATACGCACATGTTTTAGATAGTGATGATTCCACCTCGACAGACACACAAGGCGATAACAATCACAGCTCACATTGCTATCACGGTCATGCCGGTAGCATTGCAGGTCATTGTACTGTGTTGAATTGTGATTTAGCCGGCCATCAATTTCCCTTCTATCAGCAAAACATCAATAATTTCGCTCAAGCACCACCTACTCCCCCACCCAACGCATAACTCATTTCTGAAAATTCACAGCGCATTCTTGCTCTTGTAAAACTGTTGCTGCTGCAAAGTAGTGGCAAATATACAAGTATGGTTTGCAATGTCATTCAATGAAATCGGAATTTGATTTATGCAAACACAATATATTGTCGCGCCTCTACTATTGGGTCGCCTGTCTATTCTGGGTCGATCAGAATTTATCGCTCCAACCAATGCCCCGCCGACAGCAGGGTCTAGTTTTAAACGAATCGGCTTTAAAAAGCTGATACTTCTCTGCTTACTAATCGGCTGGCAAATCTCTTTTGCTCAAGCTGAATCTACAAATAACTCCATCACGCTCAATACAGCGCTAAAGCATGCCATCGAACAAAATCCATCCTTAAAGGTATTTGATTTTCGCAACACTGCGCTGAACGGACAGATGGAAATGGCTAATTTAAAACCGGTTTATGAGCTCGGTTTTGAAGCTGAAAATTTTTCAGGATCCGATGAGCTCAGTGGCTTTGATGGCGCAGAACTTACCGTTTCGCTCTCATCTGTTTTAGAAATGGGCGACAAACGCGCTGCCCGACGGGGTATTGTTTCTAGTAATCGATCTTTTCTCGATGCACAGCGACAAGTGCAATCACTGGAGTTGCTAGGCGAGGTGACCCGTCGCTACGTAGATGTGCTCGCTACACAAGAGCAGGTCTCCCTGGCGAAAGAAGCGAATGACCTTGCAGATGAAACGCTTAACATCGTGAAAAAACGTGCCAAGGCAGGTGCAACGCCCGAGGCCGAGGTAAAACGCGCTCAAGCTGCAGCCGCACAAGCACAGCTCACCCTGCTGTCCACGCAACAACAGCTTAATTACTTGAAAGTATCGCTCGCTGCGCTCTGGGGAGACGCATCACCCAATTTTGCAAGCGTCGAAGGTGATTTATACCACTTTGGCACCGACGTTGGGTTTAAAACGCTCTTTACAAAAATGGAGAAGAACCCGGCCATCCAAATTTTTGCAGCTGAAGAGCGACTCAGGGATGCGGAAGTGCGTATTGCCAAAACACAGTCGAAAGCGGATATCAGCTGGTCGGTAGGCGTACGTCGATTCCAAGCGAACGATGATTCAGCGCTGGTTGCCGGTTTTAGTATGCCGCTGTTCTCTTCGAGAAGAAATTCGGGGGCTGTATCAACAGCACTAGCTCAACGCGACGAAATCACTGTGCAAAAAGAAGTGGCTTTACTGAGCATGCACACGCAATTATTTCGTGCATTTCACAATAGAAGACAAGCCATTCTCGCTGCAAAAGAGCTTCAAAGCACCATTATCCCTGCACTGAGTGATGCGTTAAAAGAAACACAGGCTGCGTACCAAAGAGGCCGCTATGGCTATCTGGAATATGTGTCCGCAAGGCAGGAATTGCTTAATGCCCGGCGCACGCTGATTGAATCAGCCTCTTCGGCACTCACTTATGGTGCCGAAATTGAACAGCTGACAGCAGAGCCCTTATCCGCCACGCAATATAGTGAATCAACCGAATTTTCAGGATCAGTACGATGAATTTAAACGATGACATTAAAAAACCTATCATTAAAGCGATTTTCTACTTCACCCTCTGTTTTACGTCGACAGTGGCACTAGCAGAAAACGATTCTGGCGTTGAGGAAGAACACGATGAAGGCCACATCGAGCTCACACAAGAGCAAATCAAGCATGCGGGAATCAGCCTCTCCCAAGTTGGATCCGGCAATATTCGAGAGACGTTACCGGTGTATGGCGTCATTAAGAGCAATGCAGAACAAGTACAGTCTGTCAGCGCCCGCTTTGAGGGTGTTATCCGCTCAGTCAACAAAAAAATTGGCGATCACGTTCGCAAAGGTGAAATGCTTGTCACGGTTGAAGCGAATCAAAGCTTAAAAACTTATTCTGTTCTCTCAACACTTAATGGCGTAATTACTCAGCGTAACGCCAACATTGGCGAACAAACAACGAATAAGGCATTGTTTGTTGTTGAGGATTTCTCCACCGTTTGGGTAGATCTGTCATTATTTCCCAAGGACGTAAGCAAAGTTAAGCTAGGTCAGTCCGTGCGTATCAAAAGCGCTAATAACCCAACCCCTGGCGAAGGGAGCATTTTCTATATCGCACCTCTAGGTAACAGCAACAACCAATCCACTATTGCACGAGTCTTGCTCAATAATGCGGATAACCTGTGGAAACCTGGATTTTTTATTAATGCTGAAATCATTCTATCCGAAACGGCTGCCTCTACAGTTATTCAGAGTGAAGCAGTGCAGCTAGTAGAGGGACAAACGATTATTTTCGTACAAGGAGAAGAAGGTTTTGAGCCGCGCGCGATCACTCTTGGACGTACCGATGGTGAATCCAGTGAAGTACTGTCTGGGTTGAACGCTGGCGAAACGTATGTCACCAAAAACAGCTTTGTTTTGAAATCTGAAATGGGCAAGGAGGATGCTGAGCATGGACATTAATCACATCCGCCGAATTACGATACAAAGTCGTAATTCTTTGCCACCAGCACTACGTCAT
Organism: Marinobacter sp.; assembly: GCA_018066865.1. Classification (GTDB taxonomy): domain Bacteria; phylum Pseudomonadota; class Gammaproteobacteria; order Pseudomonadales; family Oleiphilaceae; genus Marinobacter. The sequence continues at coordinate 5,986 of JAGPVT010000191.1, forward strand.
TTTGTAGTGCGAGACCATAAAAGGGCCTCGCTATGATCGATAAACTGATTAAACTTTCTATTGCCCGCCGTTGGCTGGTCATGTTTTTTGTACTCGTCGTCGGTGCACTGGGTATCTGGAATTATCAAAAACTGCCGATCGATGCGGTGCCCGATATCACCAATGTACAGGTTCAAATCAATACCGGGGCTCCCGGTTATTCACCGCTGGAAGTTGAGCAGCGCATTACCTATCTGGTCGAGCTTGCGATTACAGGTTTACCTTACGTGGAAAGTACTCGCTCTTTATCGAGATATGCGCTCTCTCAAGTCACCGTCGTGTTTGAGAAAGGCACCGACATTTACTTTGCTCGCAATCTGATCAATGAACGATTGCAACAGGCCAAAAGCGATATGCCGTCAGGCATTGAACCGGTTATGGGCCCAGTTGCCACCGGCCTCGGAGAGATCTTTCACTACGCGGTTCACGCAGACGAGAATGCCCTCCAACCCAATGGTGAGAAATACGATGCCACCGCACTGCGCACCTTGCAGGATTGGGTGATTCGTCCCCAGTTACGATTGGTGTCAGGAGTGACCGAGATAAATACCATTGGAGGTTTTGAAAAGGAATTCCATATCACCCCTGATCCGTCTCGTCTCTTGATGTATGACCTCAGCTTTGATGACTTAGTTGAAGCAATAGAAAAAAATAATGCCAATGTGGGTGCGGGATACATTGAAAAAAATGGTGAGCAATACCTGATTCGAGCACCGGGACAAGTTGCCGATATTGCTGCCATCCAGCAGGTCATCGTCGCCCACAAAGACGGTATTCCGATAACCATAGCCGATGTAGCCGACGTCGGTTTTGGCAAACAACTCCGAACTGGAGCCGCAACCCGTGATGGTGAAGAAACTGTACTCGGCACGGCTGTCATGCTGCTGGGCGGAAATAGTCGCAGCGTTTCTGAAGCGGTTTCCGCGAAACTGGTGGAGATTAATAAAACGCTACCAAAAGGCATCACCGCCGAACCGGTCTATAACCGGACTGTACTGGTCGATAAAACCATTGCGACAGTACAAAAAAACCTTCTTGAAGGTGCCGTACTGGTCGTCGTAGTTTTATTAGTCATGCTTGGTAATGTTCGCGCCGCATTACTCACCGCGATGGTTATTCCTCTTTCAATGCTGATGCTCATGACAGGCATGGTACAGACAAAAGTCAGTGCCAACCTGATGAGCTTGGGAGCACTGGATTTTGGACTTATCGTCGATGGTGCAGTCATTATTGTGGAGAACTGCATTCTAAGACTGGCCGGCCGGCAGCATCATCTGGGCCGTATACTTAACCTGGATGAACGGTTCCAAACCGTTTTCTCTGCGACACGCGAGGTGTTCACACCAAGTTTGATCAGCGTGCTGGTAGTGATTTTGGTTAACTTACCAATCCTCGCCCTCACCGGAGTAGAAGGGAAAATGTTTACGCCCATGGCTATGGCTGTAATTATTGCCTTGTTGTCCGCCCTGGTGCTTTCATTAACCTTTGTACCCGCTGCAGTGGCACTGCTGCTTAGTGGCCATATAGAAGAAAAGGACAACATGATTGTTCGTCAATCAAAACGTGCCTATACCCCTATTTTGGCTTGGGTACTCAAATTTCGACTAGGTGTGTTAACTGGCGCGATACTTTTTATCATCGCTGTTGGTGCGCTGACAACAAAAATGGGGACCGAGTTTATTCCGAATCTGGATGAGGGTGATATAGCCATTCAAGCATTACGAATTCCCGGTACCAGCCTTACGCAATCGTTAGACATGCAGTTTAAACTTGAACGCGCTGTGCTGGAAATACCGGAGGTGAAAACCTACTTCTCACGAGTCGGCACCGCAGAAGTTGCCAGCGATCCTATGGGCCCCAACATTTCTGATGGTTATGTGATGCTAAAGAATCGTGCTGACTGGCCCAACCCCGACAAGTCCAAAGCCCAGTTACTGGATGAACTTCAGCAGAAACTGGCGCTAATTCCCGGCAACGCCTTCGAGATAAGCCAACCCATTCAGCTACGCTTTAACGAATTGATCTCCGGTGTGCGATCAGATCTGGGCATTAAAATTTATGGCGATGACCTTGATCAGTTATTAACGTCAGGCACAGAGATCGCCGCCGTACTCAACGGTATTGAAGGGGCAGAAGGGGTTAAAGTAGAGCAGGTTTCCGGGTTGCCCATATTGTCAGTCGAAGCCAATCGTCCCGCTTTGTATCGCTATGGTCTTAACGTTGCCGATGTTCAAGACGTACTAGCGGCCGCGACAGGCGGTGAAGAAGCGGGCTTGGTCTTTGAGGGTGACAGGCGTTTCACCATTGTTGTCAGAGTGGCGGAGAAAATCCGTAACGATTTACGAGCACTTGAGCGTTTGCCAATACCACTACCTCAAGGAGGCTATGTTCCGCTCAATGAAGTGGCAACGCTGACGCTTGCTCCGGGGCCCAACCAAATTTCCCGGGAAAACGGCAAACGCCGTTTGGTGGTGAGCGCCAATGTACGAGGCCGTGATTTGGGTGGTTTCGTTGCCGATGTGCAAGCGCAGATTGAGCAGCAAGTGACTTTACCTCCCGGGTATTGGTTGGAGTACGGCGGTACATTTGAGCAACTGCAATCCGCTACCGAGCGATTAAGCTTGTTAGTACCCGTTACGCTAGTCATGATTTTTGCCCTGCTAATGATGACCTTTGGTTCAGCCAAAGACGCAGCACTGGTTTTTAGTGGTGTTCCATTAGCTCTGACCGGCGGGGTTATTGCCCTTTGGTTGCGTGATATTCCCTTGTCTATTACTGCAGGTGTAGGGTTCATCACCCTATGTGGTGTTTCCGTACTTACAGGCGTGATGATGGTATCGGCGTTTAGAGACAGGTTAAAACAAGGTGACGATATCAACACCTCCATTCAACAAGGGGCGATATTGCGACTGCGGCCAATACTGATGGTCGCCCTGGTGGCTGCGCTGGGTTTTCTGCCAATGGCCCTTAACACCAGCACTGGTGCAGAAGTACAGCGCCCCTTAGCGACAGTGGTAATAGGAGGAATCATCTCCTCCACCCTATTAACCCTACTGGTGCTACCAGGCCTATACCTGATGGCTTACCGCAAACCAAAAAGCATGACTGAAAATGATGAGGATCAGTTGGCATCTTAATGGCTCATACACTGGCCATAGGGAGTATCTCCTCTATGGCCAGATCAACTACCCAACTATAAACAACCGATTAAATCATGGAGTAAGATCATGAAACAAATTAAAGCATTTATACACCATGTCCGTTCTGCCACTGTTGTCGAAGCACTGCGTGATGCCGGTTATAAAAATATAACCCTGCTCGATGTGAAAGGTACTTTAAAGCCACTGAGCGAATCCGAACAAGATTATTCTACTGATGGTGGAGTTGTTATTTCTGAGGTACGAATATCATTGGTCTGCGAAGATTCACAAGTCGATGACGTCACCGGCATTATTCGTACAGCGGGACGAATTGGCCCGAATATCTCTGGTTGGGTTTATGTTAGCCCCATAGAGCAAGCGTTACCTATTGGTGGGCCCTACTGACTAGAGACGATTCAAACTGGCCCCCGGTCGGTGCTTTGGCAGCATTCGCCGGTATGGCGAGGCGGGCGTAACGCGGGTGCGCTTTGTGAAATCGGCCCAGCGGCTGGGCTTTAGTTTGGACGAAATCGCCGAGCTGCTGCGGCTGGGTGACGGAATACATTGAGAGGAAGCCAGTAGCCTGGCTGATCACAAACTCAAGGACGTACGCGAGAAAATGACCGTCTTGGCGCATGGAGACAGCGCTGTCTAAACTAGTGTGTGCCTGCCATGCGCGGAAGGGGGACGTTTCCTGCCCGCTGATTGCGTCATTACAGGGTGGTACAACCCCGGCTATGCCTTAACGTACGATTTTTTCCGTTTCGTGAGTTGACCCCGGATACGTCAGCATCAGACGAATTTTTTTCGCGGAATCGATAATGAACACCGTACGAACGTAAGCGCTCCACGAACTACACCGGAATGGTTTCGCCCTGGTTCCAAGGCAATAGCCGGTCGAGTTCATCATCGGTCGTCGATGTTGGCAGTTTTGTGAGCACTTCCACCATATAAGTATAGGGTTCGATG
>JAGPVT010000192.1 GCA_018066865.1 Marinobacter sp.
CAACCGCACTGAAGTCATCAACAACGACAGCCATCTGACCGTTGAGAATGATCGTTTCAGCCATGTAAAAAACAACGACCACACAACCATTGATGGCGAAAAACGGCAGACCGTTGGGGCTGATTGCAGCCAGAACATTGGCGGCACCCTGCACCTGAAAGCCGGCACTGCCTGGCTCAGTGATTCCGGTACTGAACTTCATATCAAAGCCGGGCAAAAGGCGGTTATTGAGGCTGGTGCCGAAATTACCCTGAAAGCCGGTGGTAGCTTTTTGAAGATAGATCCGAGTGGCGTCGCCCTAGGCGGAGCTTCTATCAAAATGAACGCTGGCGGCGCTGCTGGTAAGGGGGGTGGACAGAAAGTTCAGATTCCGGAGATGCCTAAGTAGGTAGAAAAGAACGGTGACAAGTATCGTACCTACAGCAAGAGCTGATTTTATGATACCTCCGGCCAAGAACGGCAAAACGCCTTTTAGGAATGCATTTGCCGGGCTGATGGTAAGTGCGAGACAACCCACCGAAACCAAGACAAACGGCATGGCCCAGCAGCATCGCCAGGCCCAGTTCTTTTGATACGGCAGTTGCAGAATTTTCCGTACCATGTCGGTGGAATTCTTTGACCTCGCATAAAAAAGCAGCAGGGAGCACCCCGCTGCTTCTTGTTTACGCTACTTGCAATGCACTACATCGTTATACGCGAATTAATGTGACGTCAATGTTGCCACGGGTCGCGTTGGAGTATGGACACACCTTATGGGCTTCTTTAATCAGCGTGTCGGCTTGGGTATCGTCCATACCGGGCAAAGAGATTTTCAGCTCTACTTCTATACCGAAACCGCCGGGGATCTGGCCAATACCAACCTCACCTTCAATCGAGGCGTCCTCTGGCATGGGCAGTTTGTCGCGGCCCGCAACAAACTTCATTGCGCCGATAAAGCACGCAGAGTAGCCAGCGGCGAAAAGTTGCTCGGGGTTGGTGCCTTTGCCTCCAGCGCCGCCCATTGCCTGCGGTGTGGTCAGCTCAACGTCTAGCACGCCATCAGAGGAAATGGCGCGGCCATCACGACCGCCGGTTGCTTCCGCCGAGGCACGGTACAGAATTTCTTTAACAGCCATAATCTTCGCTCCTCATATTCTGTTTATTCATTGGCAGTACGGTATTGCCGTCACTAAGTGCAGAAAAGGATTCCGCGCCGCACTCCCAATAACTTAACGCACAAATAGTTGGCGCGCAATATAAAATGTAACGACATCCCCGCGGCTATGCCCCCGTAGTTTGCTTAGGTCAGAGTTTTCAGGTTTTCGCGCAGTTTCAGTAACTGGCGCTTGAGCTCCGCCAGGTCAGGCATGGACTGGCCGCTGGCATTGATGATGCAGCCGGGAACGGTCTGGGCCTGATCTCGAAGTCTCCGCCCTTTGTCAGTGAGGTGCAGTTCAACCACCCGCTCATCCACTGCTCGGCGTTTTCGTGTCAGCAGTCCATCTGCCTCGAGCCGTTTAAGCAGAGGCGAGAGTGAGCCCGGGTCAGTGAGCAGGCGCTTGCTTATATGGCTGACCGTGATTCCATCTTCTTCCCAAAGTACCAGCATGGCCAGGTACTGGGGATAGGTCAGATTCAGGGCCTTTAGCAGTGGTTTGTAGGTTTTGGTCATCATCAGTGATGTGGAGTGCAGGGCAAAACAGAGTTGGTTGTCGAGCAGAAGCTCGGAACATAATGTGTCTTTAGTCATGGCAGTGAAAACCGTCGCGCTAAGAATTTGCGCACAAGTTTACGGCGATAGCCGGATGTATTTCTAGCCAATAAACTGGGTATGGCTAAATTTGACCCTTAAAGTACGCAGATTACCTTGGAAATTCGGCATTTATTCAGAGGTTTCCTGATGGACTACAGCAGAGATAAAGCTTGATGAAAGGACTCATAACGCCTCTTTTGCTAATGGTAACCTCCATTGCCCAAGCCGGTGCTTAACGCTGGGTAGATGATAATGGCCAGACTCACTTCGGTGATCGGTCACCTGCAAACGCCGTCACTGACGAAGTGCGTCTGGAAACGGCTCCGCCGTCTTTGGATGCGACGGCCAGTGAGCGCATGCAGCGCGTGAATGAATTCCTTCAGCAAAGCGCAAAGGAGCGCGCAGCCCGGGGAAAAGCCGATGGGAGGCGGGAGGCCAGAGCGAACGTAATATTTGAGTCTGTTCTGGATTGCGCTCTTTCTCTCAGCCCTGGCCGTTCATAATGCGATAAAGCTCGGCCAAAGGTACACTGATAAGCCTGCATGCCACCCGAAACCTTCGGTGGCAAACCAAATTATGCGGGTGGCACTCTCAGTGCTGCTCGGCTGATAGGCTTCGGATCTCCTATGGAAGACGAACAGCACTCGAGTGCACAAAGCAGTCCTGAACCCGGAAAGACTCTGGCCGGTCTGTCAACTCCTATCTACGGCCTCTTTATTCTGGGAGTGCTTTACACCCTGTATCTTGCTCATCAGATCATTTTGCCAATGGTGTTGGCGCTGCTGACAAGCTTGCTGTTGTCGCCGCTGGCTTCTCGCATGTGCACAGGGTTGCGCATCCCCAGAGTGGTCAGTTCGCTGATTCTGGTATTGCTGGTGCTTGCCGCTATCGCCGGTGTGTCCATGGCCGTCGCCACACCGGCCTTGGAGTGGGCGGGTAAGGCTCCTGAGGGTATTTCCCGCTTGCTGGTCGGAGAAAGTGAGCTGAAGCGGCAGATCAGCAAGGTCACTGAGTCCGCACAGAAAGTGGAGGACTCCGTGAGCGAACTCTCGGAGGGCGGTAGCAAAAAGAAGGCAGCAGAGCCAACAACTGTGGTTTTGCAGACCGAATCATGGCGAGCTCAGCTAATGAGCAAAGCCCGTGACGGCATTGCAGGTCTTGCTCTTGCGATGGCGCTCACATACTTCCTGCTGGTTAGCGGCGACAGGCTGGTGCTTAACTTTGTGCGACAGTTACCACGAAGCCACCGCAGAACGGTTCTGCGTATTACCCGGGATTCCCAGCAGCAGATTGCACAGTACCTCGGGGTTCTGAGCATCAGCAATACGTCTGTTGGCGTGGCTACCGGACTGATGGCCTGGGCTGTCGGCCTGCCAGATCCGGCAGTATGGGGGCTGGTGGCGGGTCTGGCTCGTTTCATTCCTTATCTTGGGGTTATTCTCACCATTCTGTTGCTGGCGGTTGTCTCTGCTGTAAGCCTCGACACGTTGTGGATGATGGCGGTTGCACCGCTCGGTTATCTTGCACTGACCACGATGGTGGGTTTCTTTATCGAGCCGTGGATACACGGTTTTCGGATGGCGATTAATCCGGTGATTATTTTCGTTTCCATCTTTTTCTGGGGCTGGCTCTGGGGGCCTGTTGGTGTGTTGCTGGCGGTGCCGCTGATGACCGTTATTCAGGTGGTTCTGAAGCAAATTCCCAAACTTCGGCCTATTTATAAGGTGATTGCCCGTTAATGTTGCGCCAGCGCATAGTGAATGTCCTCGTCACGCCCTGACACCTGAGTGAATGTCGCCTATCCTGAAGGGATACCTTACATTCCTCAGGCAGGGACGATTATTCACTTATGATCCCGAACACCATGAAAGCTATGGTTCTTACAGGCCATGGCGACATTGAAAAGCTTGAGCATAAAAACGTGCCCACGCCGTCTCCGGCGCCCGGTGAGGTGCTTGTTCAGGTAACCGCAACCGCCAAGAACAATACAGACCGCAAAGCCCGGGAAGGGCTGTATCCCACCAAAAAGGGTGAGACCACCTCGTTTCAGATGGGTGGTAAACCCACGCTGATTTTCCCCCGTATTCAGGGCGCTGACATTGCTGGCCGTGTTGTGGCCGTAGGCGATGGCGTGGATCCTGGCCGTATTGGCGAGAGAGGCCTGCTGGATTTCAATATCTATGCGGATAACCGCCGTGATATCAATCTTACCCCGGATTATTACGGCCATGGTGCAGATGGCGGCTACGCGGAATACGCCGCCGTTCCTTCAGATCAGTTCCACTCTGTGCCAAATGAGGATCTGGACGATGCGCAGCTTGCCGCAATGGGAATGTGTTCATACCAGACGGCAATGCACATGCTCACGTCTGCTCATGTAACAGCCGGGGAGCGTGTACTGGTTACCGGCGCAAGCGGAGGCGTCGGTACTGCGCTGATTCAGCTCAGCCGGATTATGGGTGCCATACCTTTCGCATTGAGCACACCGGATAAAGCCGCGGCGCTCCAAAAGCTTGGAGCAGAGTCGGTGCTCGATCGTTCCGATATGGACAGCTTTGTGGAGCGGGTGAAAGCGCAAACCGGCGGCAAACCCTTTGATGCGATTATGGACCTGGTGGGCGGCGATATGACCGACCGTTTCATCGACGCCATGATCTTTGATATGAATGCCCGAGAAACCTATCCACGCCTGAGCATTGCCGGCGCCAGTGGCGGAAACGTCAGTGAAATCCTGTGGACACGGATTTACCTGTATCAGGTTCAGATCTTTGGCGTGTCCCACGGCACACGGGAGGAGGCGGAGCAGCTTGTGGCGTGGATTCGCAGCGGGCAACTCAAGCCCGTGCTTCATGGTGCTTTCCGGCTGTCGGAGCTGCACCAAGCGGAGCGCTACTTCATGAATCGTGGCAGCAATTATCTCGGCAAGATTGTCATAGTCCCGGACTCGCAGTGGGAAGAGCACGGCAAGCCCTGGTCTCTGGAGCGCAGCGCATGAAGCAGGAACTGACCATTCAGCTTATGGACACCCACGCTGGCGGCGATGTCAGCCGCATTGTGACTGGCGGCATCGATCCTCTGCCGGGTGACAGTGTGCGGGCACAAATGGAGTACCTTCGTGATGACGCCGATGGTTTGAGAAAACTGTTGCTTGAGGAGCCCTACGGTATCCCCGAAATGTCCGTTGATTTACTGGTTCCTCCGTCTGACCCCCGTGCGGCGGCCGGGTATATCATCATGGAGGTGATGGGGTATCCGATTTACTCCGGCTCCAACACTATCTGCACGGCGACCGCCGTACTTGAGGCTGGAATCGTAGCCAAGAAAGAGGGCAGGCAGAGTTTCCTTTTGGAGTCCCCGGCGGGGCTTGTTCGTATCGAAGCATTGGTTGAAAACGGTGTGGTTGAAGCGATCACCTGCGAGGGCCTGCCAAGCTATATTCATACCCACCGTGCGAGTATCGAAGTGCCATCACTCGGCACCGTCACCTATAGCGTGGCATACAGCGGTGGGTTTTACGCACTGGTGGATGCCGAATCTCTGGGTTTCGATCTCACGCTGAGTGAAGAGCGCAAGCTTGCGGGTGCTGCTCACGCCATTGTTGAAGCGATTCAGGCGGAAAGGGGTTTTTCCCACTACACCCTGGGCGATGTTGGGCCTCTGCCATTCCTGCACTTTATGGGGCCAGTACACAAGGTGGCTGAAGGATATTACCGCTCCCGTTCTGCGACCTATGTGCACCCGGGTGTTATCTGTCGCAGCACAACCGGTACTGGCACTTCGGCCCGGCTAGCCTTGATGAATTATGAAGGGCTTATCCGCCCCGGAGACAAGCTTGAAACAGTGTCCCTGCGGGAGACCGGTTTTATTGGCGAGTTCTTTGCCGCAGAGCAGGCGGGCGATTATCAGGTTGTGAAAAACAACATAACCGGAAAGGGTTATGTCATAGCGCGTTCGGATATTGTGGTGAATTGTGAAGATTCTCTGGTGGACTGCAATGGGCTTCACCATATCCTTAGCGACCGCCCTCATTTTTGAGGCTTATACGCCTAAAGTTTACCTTTACGTAAAGTGAAAGCTATGTTAAATCTTCATCTATGCATTTAAAGATAAAAATAGCAGGAGTTGATCATGAGCCTTCCGGAATACTCAGCCGTCTATAACAACTTTGATCCCGCCGCTCTGGAAGCGGACATTCTGGATGGAAGCCTGGAAAACGGGCTGAACGTCTGCCATGAAATTTGTGACAAGTGGGCCGTCGACCCAAAGAAAGTTGCGCTTTATTACGAAAAAGACGGTGGCGGTGATGGTGTACTTACCTTTGCTGAGCTGAAAGAACAGTCTGCTCGTTTTGCGAACTATCTGACCTCCCAGGGCATTGGAAAAGGCGACCGGGTTGCCGGCCTGCTGCCAAGGACTCCGGAACTGCTCATTGTGATCGCCGGCGCACTGCGCGCGGGTGCGGTCTATCAGCCGCTGTTTACGGCTTTCGGCTCTGGCGCTATCGAATATCGCCTTGAGCGTGCGGGCACAAAGTTGGTCGTGACGGATCCGGCAAACTATCCCAAGCTCAGTGACGTGAAGGATTGTTCGCCAGTACTTTGTATTGATGCAGAAAAAGCGGGTGCCGGTATCCCGGATTTTCGCAGTGTTCTCGCCGAACAGAAGCCGGATTTTGAACCAGTCATGATCAAGGGTACCGACCCATTCCTGCAAATGTTTACGTCTGGCACCGTGGGCAAGTCAAAGGGTGTTGCCGTGCCGGCCCGTGCGTTGATGGCTTTCTATGTGTACATGAAGTACGCCATTGACCTGCGTGATGACGATACCTTCTGGAATGTTGCGGACCCGGGCTGGGCCTATGGCCTCTACTATGCCGTTGTAGGGCCACTACTGATGGGACATGCCACCCACTTCAACCCGGGCGCGTTTACCCCGGAATCCACCTACGACATGATCCGTAAATACAAGATCACCAACCTGGCTGCTGCGCCTACAGCCTATCGTCTACTCAAAGCCAATGATCACTTGCTGCCCGAGGGCGAGAACCTTGGCCTGCGTGTTGCCAGCAGTGCAGGTGAGCCCCTGAACCCGGAGGTGGTTAACTGGATCAAGAACCGCCATTACTGCCCGGTTAAGGATCACTACGGCCAGACCGAAACCGGTATGACCTGTTGCAACTTCCATGCGCTTGAGCATCCGGTGCGGCAGGGCTCGATGGGCTTCTCATCCCCGGGCCACAAAGTGGTCGCTTTGAACGAGAAGAACGAAGAAGTGGGCGAAGGTGAAGTCGGGCAGATTGCGGTGGATGTAAAAGCCTCTCCGCTGTTTCATTTTGATGGCTATACCTGGGGCGAGAAAGATCCTTTCGTGAAAGGTTATTACCTTACCGGTGACATGGCGATCTGCCACGGTGATGGCAGCTTTTCATTCAGCGGGCGTGACGACGATATCATTACCACCGCCGGTTATCGGGTTGGCCCTGCAGATGTGGAAAGTACATTGCTGGAACACGCCGCCGTTGCAGAGTCTGGCGTGGTTGCGAAGCCCGATGAGAAGCGCGGTTCCATCATCAAGGCGTACGTAGTCATCAAAGGCGACCAGCAGCCTGCAGATGATCAGGCCCTGCGGGACGAGCTGCAGGAACTGGTTCGTCGACGCCTTTCCACACATGCGTTTCCCCGTGAAATCGAATTTGTGGATGAGCTTCCAAAAACCCCCAGCGGCAAAATTCAACGCTTCGTACTTCGTAATCGGGCTCAGGACGAGCCCAACTCATGAAGATTACGTTTGAGGAACTGGACCGGTTTCTTCAGGAGCAGTTTCCGCAGGGTGCCGCCTACGGCAGCCTGAGGAAGCTTGGCGACGGCTGGGCCGAGATGAGTCTGGATGTCGACGATGGACACCTGAGGCCAGGAGGCACGGTGTCCGGCCCGGTGATGATGGGGCTGGCAGATGTCACTCTATACGCTGCGCTGTTGAGTCGAATCGGGCTCGTACCCTTGGCCGTGACCACCAATCTGAATATCAACTTTCTACGAAAACCTGCGGCCCATACACCAATCTGGGCAAGAGCGACTATGCTCAAGGTAGGGCGCACCATGGGCGTAGGTGAGGTTTTTGTCTATTCGGAAGGTGGAGAAGAGCCGGTTGCTCACTCAACGATGACCTACTCAATACCGCAGGAAAAATATGAGAAATAGATTGACGTCTACGTAAACGTCAATCTAATCTGTAAACAAATAAAACGTACAACAATAACAAAGGCAGATTGGCTCATGAGTGACCAGTTCGTACTGGAGACCCGAAACCTTGTTAAAGAATTCAAGGGCTTTGTTGCGGTCGACGACGTGAATCTGAAGATTCAGAAAGGCCACATACACGCTCTTATCGGCCCTAACGGTGCAGGCAAGACGACCGTGTTTAACCTGCTCACCAAGTTCCTCATTCCGACCCGTGGCCATATTCTGTTCAACGGCGAAGATATTACCTCAATGAAATCCGCCAGCATTGCGCGTAAAGGCGTTGTGCGTTCATTTCAGATTTCAGCCGTTTTCCCCCACATGACTGCCCTGGAAAACATCCGGGTTGCCTTGCAGGGATTTGAAGGTTCGTCATTCAGTTTCTGGAAGTCCGGAGCATCCCTGAACCGACTCAATGAGCGCTGCATGGAGCTGCTGGATTCTGTGGGTCTCACCGAATACGCCAATACGACAACGGTGGAACTGGCCTATGGGCGCAAACGGGCGCTGGAGCTGGCGACGACGCTGGCTATGGAGCCAAAGTTGCTCTTGCTGGATGAGCCTACTCAGGGCATGGGCGCAGAAGACGTTGACAGGGTGGTTGAGCTGGTGCGCAAGGCCGCTGACGGCCGGACGGTATTGATGGTTGAACATAACCTGAGCGTCGTCAGCAAACTGTGTGACCGGATTACGGTTCTGGCGCAGGGCTCCGTCCTTACGGAAGGTGATTACGAAACAGTTTCGGCTGACCCCCGTGTCCGCGAGGTGTATATGGGAACCGGCTCCAGTGGTGAACGCGGAGCAATCGAAGAGGGGGCAGCCCAATGAGCGTGAATGCGACGAAGCAGTATGAACAGCTGCGCATTTCCGGGCTGCACGCGTATTACGGCGAATCCCATATTTTGCATGGCATGGATCTGGTTGTTAACCGGGGCGAGCTGGTCACGCTGCTCGGGCGCAACGGCGCAGGGCGCAGTACTACCCTCAAGGCGATAATGAACATGGTGGGCCGCCGCACTGGCTCTATCATGATAAACGGCGAAGAGACCATGTCTTGCGCCCCGCATAACATTGCGAGGTTGGGTGTCGGGTATTGTCCCGAGCATCGGGGTATTTTCGCGTCACTCAGCGTTCATGAAAACCTCACGCTGCCGCCGGTGGTGCGAAGTGGAGGCATGAGCCTGGAGGAAATCTACTCCATGTTTCCCAATCTCTACGAACGTCGCTTCAGTCAGGGCACCAAGCTCTCTGGTGGCGAACAACAGATGCTGGCCCTCGCCCGAATTCTGCGCACCGGAGCCAATATGCTGCTGCTGGATGAGATTACCGAGGGTCTGGCGCCGGTTATCGTGGAGAAACTGGGGCATGTGTTGGTCGATCTCAAGAAAAAGGGACTGACCATTGTACTGGTAGAGCAGAACTTCCACTTCGCGGCGCCTCTGGCTGATCGGCATTACGTTGTTGAGCATGGGCTGATTGTGGAAGAAGTCAGTGCCGATGAGCTGAGTGCCAAGCAGTCGGTGCTGGATGGCTATTTGGGGGTGTGATCCCGGATAAGCAAAAGAGAAACAAGAGCAACAATAAACCTGAACCAACGCAACACAGTAGCGGAGATATAACAATGACAATGATGAAAAAGCTTCTGACTTCAGCGATTGCCTCAGCCATGATGGCCGGTGGTGCCCAAGCCGCAATTTCAAACGATACCGTCAAGATCGGTTATCTGGCGGACATGTCCGGTACCTACCGGGATCTGGCGGGACCAAACGGCCAGAAAGCGCTGGAAATGGCTATTGCCGACTTTGGCGGAAACGTGAACGGCAAGAAGATCGAGGTCGTCAGTGCTGATGACCGCAACAGCCCGGATACTTCCTCCAGCACCGTTCGCCGTTGGGTAGAAAACGAAAACGTAGATATGGTTGCGGGCATGGTTGCCTCGTCTGTGTCCATCGCGGTAAGCAAGATCCTGGAAGAGAATGACCGGCTCGGTATTATCTCTGGTTCAGCCGCTTCCAGCATCACGAACGAACATTGCACACCGAACCACATTCACTATGTGTATGACACCTACCCACTGGCTAACGGTACTGCCAGCGCAGTAGTAAAAGAGGGTGGTAAAACCTGGTATATGCTGACGGCTGATTACGCCTTTGGTCACTCTCTGGAGAGTGATGTCAAAAACGTGGTCGAGGCCAACGGCGGCGAAATCATTGGTGCCGTGCGCCATCCATTCCCGACGCAGGATTTCTCCTCGTTTATCCTTCAGGCTCAAGCCTCTGGCGCTGACGTGATTGGCCTCGCAAACGCAGGTGCCGACACCACCAATGCAATCACCACCGCCAGTGAATTCGGGGTAACCCAATCTGGCCAGACCCTTGCCGCGTTGTTGCTGTTCCTGACCGACGTTCACGCATTGGGTGCTCAAACCGCTCAAGGTATTCAACTGACTACTGGTTGGTACTGGGATATGAACGATGAGACCCGGGAGTGGTCTGATCGCTTCATGAAGGAAACTGGCGTTCGGCCGACCATGGTTCACGCAGGTATATACTCTAGCGCCATGCAATACCTTAATGCGGTTGCTGCCACTGGCTCTGACGACGCGCAGACTGTTCGCAAGCAGATGATGGACACTCCCATCAACGATATGTTCGCGAAAAACGGCAGGATTCGTGTTGATGGCCGTATGGTGCACGACATGTATCTGGCAGAAGTGAAGACGCCGGCTGAGTCCAAGAACGAATGGGATCTTTACAAGATTCTGCGGACTATCCCGGCTGAAGAGGCTTATCGCCCGCTGTCCGAGAGTAAGTGCAAGCTGGTTAATAACTAAAACGAGCGGCCTTCGCGGTGCATTCTGTAAAGTTGCAGGGTGCGCCCGGAAAGCTGACTGGACAACAAGCCAAATACCAACCTCTGTGCTGCCTCTGGAGTTAGCCCAATGTCCATGATTTTCGGCGTTCCTCTAGCTGTGCTTTTTGGCCAGCTTCTGATCGGAATCATAAACGGCGCCTTTTATGCCCTGCTGAGCCTGGGGCTCGCGGTTATCTTCGGCCTGCTGAAGATCATCAACTTTGCCCACGGTGCCATGTATATGCTCGGCGCCATGGTGACTGTTCTCATGTTCGATGCCATGGGAATAAACTACTGGGTAGCCCTCTTCGGGGCACCGTTAGTAGTCGGAACCTTTGGTGTTCTGATTGAATATTTCCTGTTGCGCCGCATTGCGGGCCAGGACCATATCTACAGCCTGCTCCTGACGTTTGGTGTTGCCCTGATTATCCAGGGCGTGCTGATCAACTGGTTCGGTGTTTCCGGCCTGCGCTACACCATGCCGGACGTGTTCAAAGGGGGCGTCAACCTTGGCTTCATGTTCATGCCGTACTACCGCGCCTGGGTCATTGTGGCGGCATTGCTGGTGTGCTTCGGCACCTGGTTTGTTATCGAAAAAACGAAGCTGGGTTCGTACCTGCGCGCAGGAACCGAGGATTCGCAGCTCATGCAGGGTTTTGGCATCAACGTGCCTCTTCTGATCAGCGTGACCTACGGTTTTGGCGTGGCACTGGCGGCGTTTGCCGGTGTCTTGGCGGCCCCCATCTACTCAGTCACTCCTGTGATGGGATCGAGCACGCTTATTGTGGTGTTCGCCGTGGTGGTTATCGGTGGCATGGGCTCTATTGGTGGCGCCATCATTACTGGCATCCTGATGGGCGTCATCGAAGGCCTCACGAAAACTTTTTATCCGCCGGCATCGTCAGCGGTCATCTTTCTGGTCATGGTTCTGGTTCTGATGTTCCGGCCCAGTGGCTTGTTCGGTAAGGAGGCATAGACATGAACCAGTCAGCAAATTCTACCGACATTCACAAGGCCATTGTCAGGGAACAAGCGGCGCAGGATCGCAAGAAGCTCATACTTAATGGCGTGTTACTGCTCATTCTGCTTGCAGCTCCGTTCATGATCTATCCGGTTTTCCTGATGAAGATCTTGTGCTTCGCCCTGTTTGCGGTGGCGTTCAACCTCTTGTTTGGTTTTACGGGGTTGCTTTCGTTCGGTCATGCGGCATTCCTCGCATCCGGCGGTTATACAACCGGTTACCTGCTCAGTAACTTCTCTGGCTTGCCAACTGAACTCGGCATTATTGCAGGCACGCTGGCAGCCACGGTACTGGGCCTCGGGTTTGCACTCTTGTCTATTCGACGACAGGGCATCTACTTTGCGATGGTAACTCTGGCGCTGGCGCAGTTGGTGTTTTTCTTCTTCGTTCAGTCCGGTTTTACGGGCGGTGAAGACGGCATGCACGGCATTCCGAGAGGTGAGCTATTCGGCCTGATCAATCTCGAAGACAACCTGAACATGTACTACTTCGTGCTGGCGGTGTTCATCGGCTGTTACCTCTTGGTGCAACGGGTTGTCAGCAGCCCTTACGGGCAGGTTCTGAAAGCCATCAAACAGAACGAGCCCCGTGCAGTGTCACTGGGCTATAACGTGGATCGTTACAAGGTTCTGGCATTCGTCATCTCTGCGGCTCTGGCTGGCCTTGCCGGCTCCATGAAATCTGTAGTGTTCCAGCTGGCGTCGCTGAATGACGCGCATTGGCACATGTCCGGCGAAGTCATTCTGATGACTCTGGTTGGCGGCATGGGAACCTTGCTTGGACCGGTTGTGGGTGCCACCTTCGTAGTCAACATCGAATACCATCTCTCCCAGGGGCCCCTCCGGGATTGGGTAGATCCGATTCTTGGCGGCATCTTTGTTATCACGGTGCTGGCTTTCCGCAGCGGTATCGTGGGAGAGGTCCAGAAGTTTGTAAGGAAGAACCTGGGTTAAGCCAGGAGTCCCACGGAAAGAGAAATCATGAAGGGTCACTTTCAGGAGTGGCCCTTTTTCATTGCTGAACTGCTTGAGAGGGCTCCTTCAGAAATGATCCCGCCTACTGGTTGGCCCGATATAAATATAGACTGAATTGTCACTCCGATAATCCACCCGATGAACCGCAATTCCCGGCGTGTCGGCTTTCTGAGCGGCGAAGCGCGTCGCTACGCCTGCGGCTTCACCATCGCGAATGCGCTCGGCCTCGGCCTCCTGTTTCCAGGTGTTGCCAATGCACTGGGCAACAGAGGCGATGGACTTCTCATACATTGCACTGGCTACGTCTTCATTGGGGGCTGTGCTTGAGCAGATATAGGCACTGTCATTGTTGGCCCATGCCCAGACCTCGCAATGGCCGCTGATAATCTGCTCTTTAGCCCTGAAAACCGTCATCGAATTGAAACTGCTCGCTTTGCCGCGATAACTGGCGAAACCCGAGTCATAGTCTGCGACGATGTTTTGCAGTGAGGCACAAGGGTTTTCCACCCCTAGCGAGAGTTTTTCCTGAACAGCGCAACCTGAAAGGGAAAAGCCTATCAGCAGGGGTACACACTTCAACATTTTATAACTCATTGTTGCCACGCTCACTCTTCGAAGGGTTTACCGCGTTCGCACACAACTGTAAAAGAAGGCGCGTTATTGTATTGCGATGAAATATAGCAAAGTTTTGCGGGTACCGTAGCTTCCTGATCAGGAGGATAGAATAAATCTTTCGAGACGATGATTGGCTTGAATTTATGGCCATTAACTTTGGTATTGTCTAATCTGAGTGCAGGTTTTTCACATCGATAGCAGAGTCCAACCCGCTTATTAAACAGGGAATAGAAATGCAGAGCTTTTCGAGTCGTTCGCCGTTAAGGCAAATTTGGTGGGTTTTATTGGCTGTCTGCACACCTTTTATCGTCGCCGGTTGCTCCGAGTCTGCCCCGCCACCCAGGGCTGAGCCACCATCGGTTTCTGTGGTAACGCTGAAGAGCACCGAAGTGCGCCCCTCTCGCGATTTTGTTGCGCGCACGGCGGCATCGGCCAAGGCCGGCCTTACTCCGCGCATCGAAGCAGAAATCCGGGAGATTCTTTTCCGGGAGGGCTCTCGGGTGAGTCAGGGACAGGTTCTTGTAAGGCTGGAAAATACCCGCGCCAATGCCGACCTCCAGCAGACGAGGGCCGAGCTGACCGCTGCCAGAGCTGAGCTTGAATCCGCTCGCAAAAATCTCGAGCGAGGAGAAGATGTGGCGGGCAAGGGCTTTCTGTCGGATGCCGACCTGGACAAGCTTAAAGATCGCTTCAACGCGGCCGAAAGCCGCCTGGAAACCGCAGGCGCCGCCGTTCAAAAAGCGGATCTTAACCTTGAGTATACCGAAATCAGCGCGCCGTTTGATGGCTGGATAGGTAGGCTGAATTACGATGTCGGCGCTGTCGTCAGTCCTGCCAGTGGGCCTATCGCGGAAGTTCTGGTAACCGATCCGATCTACGTCGAGTTCCAGTTGGATGAATCGGATTATGTTGCGTTTCGCCGCGCAGATAACGCGGGCATTGAGGATGTTGCCGGCACGCTTTCGCTTCGACTGACTTTGCCAGACGGCGAATTCTACAACCAGAACGGCGTCCTTAGCTTCGCGGATGTGCAGACCAATGAGAGCACGGGCACAGTGAATATGCGCGCGGTTTTTCCTAATCCGGATGCGGTGTTGCTCCCTGGGCTTTACGTTACGCTGCGAGTTGAAGGCAGGGCCGGCGCTGCGCAAGTACTTGTGCCGCAAGTGGCGATTCAGGAAACCATCGAAGGCAAGTTTGTTCTGGTTGTAGGCAACGACCAGACCGTGTCCCAGCGTTTTATCAAAACCGGGCCGCGCCTCGGTGCCATGCTGGTGGCCGAGAGCGGTCTTGAGGCGGGTGAGCGCGTTATTGTAGAAGGCCTGCAGAAAGTTCGCACAGGAATCACAGTGAGCCCGGTTCAGAAACAGATGAATGTCGAGACCGGTGTGCTTGTTGATAGCACAGGTTCCGCCGGAGAGGGAGAGGCTGAGCAATGATCAGCCGTACCTTTATCTATCGACCAAAGTTTGCCTTTGTTATTTCTATCCTGATAACGCTTGCAGGCCTTTTGGCGTTGCAGGTGCTTCCCGTCAATATGTATCCGGATATGGCGCCCCCAAAGATCCAGGTAACGGCCGTGCTACCCGGGGGCAGTGCGCAGATTGTTGAAGAGGCCGTTGTTCGCCCGATTGAGCAACAGCTCAATGGTGTCGAGAGCATGATTTACATTGAATCGACGGCATCTGACGACGGTTCGGCCGTGATTACACTGACGTTTGAGAGTGGCACAGATACCGACATTGCGCAGGTAAACGTACAGAATCGTGTGGCACTGGCAGAGCCTTTTCTGCCTCAGGAAGTCAGGCGGCAAGGGGTTACGGTCAGCAAAGAGACCGGCAATATGCTGATGGGTGTCAACCTGGTGTCGGATCGACCCGATCTGGACGCGGTTTTCTTGAGCAACTACGCCTCCAGCAATCTGATTGAGGAGCTTGGACGTGTGCCCGGTGTTGCTTCTGCCGAAGTGATGGGTGCGAAAGACTACAGCATGCGCATCTGGCTTGATCCGCGGCGCATGAAATCCCTGAAGGTAACGGTAGCCGAGATCGTTGCCGCGTTGCAGGAACAGAACCAGATAGTCGCAGCGGGCAAGTTAGGGCAGGCGCCCGTTCCCGAAGGCCAGCAATTCGTGTACAGCATTCAGAGCAAAGAGCGGCTGTCCGACCCGGATGAGTTCGCCCAGATGATTATCCGGGCAAATCAGGACGGTGGATTTTTGCGTCTTAACGATGTCGCACGGATTGAACTGGGTACGCGTTCCTATACCTCAACGGCAAAGCTGAACAATCAGGATACGGCGTTTATTGTGATCTACCAGCTGCCGGATGCCAACGCACTTGAGGTTGCAGACAAGGTAAAAGAGACCGTAGACGGGTTTGCCCGGAACTTTCCTGATGGTGTTACCCACAGCGTCCTGTTCGATTCTACAAAGTTCATCAGCCAGTCAATCAGAGAAGTTGTAATCACCTTGGCCCAGGCCATTGCGCTGGTCATCCTGGTGGTATTTCTGTTTCTGCAAAACTGGCGTGCAACCCTGGTACCTGCCATTGCGATTCCGGTCTCCCTGGTCGGCACCTTCGCGATCATGGCTGTGATGGGTTATTCGATAAATATCATCACCTTGTTTGGTCTGGTGCTTGCGATCGGTATCGTTGTGGACGATGCCATTGTGGTTGTGGAGAACGTTGAACGCATACTCCAGGAGGAAAAATTACCCATCAAGGAAGCGGTCGCAAGAGCCATGGAGCAGGTAACAGGGCCGATTGTTGCGACGACTCTTGTTTTGCTGGCGGTGTTTGTGCCCGTCGCCTTCATGCCTGGAATAACGGGCAAGCTGTATCAGCAATTCTCCGTTACGATTTCCGTGGCGGTCATTATTTCATCTGTCAACGCACTGACGCTCAGCCCGGCATTGTGTGCAACGTTGCTGGGAGGCGGCGGCAGCGACCCGGTCAGGTGGCTGTGGCCTGTAGAACGATTGATTACTGCCAGCACGAAAGGTTATTCGGGACTCGTCTCGGGGCTGCTCCGTAAGGGTATTGTGGTTGTTATCGCGCTCGTTGCCATACTTGCTGCCAGTGCTGGCCTGTTCAAGTCCGTGCCACTGGCTTTTGTGCCCCCGGAGGATCAGGGCTTCCTGTTTGTAGATGTGCAGCTGCCGGTTGCAGCTTCTCAGGAGCGTACCGATGTGGTGCTCGAGAAAGTGACGGAGATGGTTCTCAAAGATCCTGCAGTGAACGACTTTATCTCGGTTTCGGGCTTCTCTTTGCTGGGAGGTTCCGGATCCAATAATGGCCTGGGTATCGTTGTGCTTAGCGATTGGGACGAAAGGGAACGACCAGAACTTGGCCTGGGTGAAACTGTGCCGCGATTATATTCCGGGTTGGCCACCATCCCGGAGGCTCAGATTATGGTGTTCAACGCTCCGCCCATACCGGGTATCGGTGTCGCAGCGGGCTTTGATTATCGCCTCCAGGACAATCTGGGGCGTGACGTGTCCGAGCTGACTCAGGTGATGAACGGGTTAATCTTTGAGGCAAACCAGCAGGAAGAGCTGTCGCGGGTATACAGTACCTATCGCGCCAACATTCCCCAGTACCTGCTTGAGGTCGATCGAAACAAGGTAAAGGCACTGGGTATTCAGCTGACCGATATTTTCTCTACGCTGCAGGCTCAGCTTGGTTCGCTGTACGTGAATGATTTTACCCGATTCGGGAAAAACTACCGGGTACAACTGCAGGCTGAAGGGGAGTTCCGGCAGGGGCCGGGGGATCTTTCCTACTATTCCGTCCGTAACCAGGACGGTGACATGGTGCCGCTATCCACACTGGCCACGTTAAAACCGGTTCTCGGGCCCTCCAGCATCGCGCATTTCAACCTGAAGCGATCGGTAACGATCTCCGGAGAGGCAGCTGCCGGGTTCGCCAGTGGCGATGCTATCAGTGCTATGACTGAGCTTTCAAAACGCTTGCCGCAGGGTTATGAGTTCAGTTGGTCCGGGCAGAGCCTGCAGGAAATACAGGCGGGTAACCTGGCCGCTGTAATCTTTCTCCTGGCTATCGTGTTTGTGTACTTGTTTCTGGTTGCTCAGTACGAGAGCTGGGCGCTGCCGATTGCTGTTATTGGCGCTGTACCCATTGCCATTTTCGGTGCTTTGGCAGGCTTGTGGCTGTCCGGCCTTGCCAACAACATATACGCTCAGGTGGGGCTGGTTCTTTTGATCGGTCTCTCCACCAAAACGGCCATTCTGATTGTTGAGTTTGCGATGCAGTTGCGAAAATCCGGGATGACTGCAGAGGAAGCTGCGAGCAAGGCCGCTGTGCTGCGTTTCAGGGCAGTGTTGATGACCGCTCTGTCTTTCGTGCTGGGCGTTCTTCCGCTGGTGTTTGCCACCGGGGCTGGCGCAGGCAGTCGCGTGAGCCTGGGTGTTACCGTGCTCAGCGGCATGACGGCGGCCACCGTTCTTGGCACCTTGTTGGTGCCCGTGTTCTATAAATGGATTGAAACGGCGCGCTCCCGCAAGGAGGCGTAGCAGAGAGGCATGGCGGTCAGTGTGCCGCCAGTATTTGTGTATCGCTATTTCAAAGCCAACTTAACTGCCTGATCTGCGTGTATCTCTGTTGTGTCGTATAGCGCAACCCGCGTATCGGACGCCTGGATCAGCAAACCGATCTCTGTGCAGCCCAGAATAACGGCCTGAGCGCCGCGCGCGGCCAGTGAATCTGCAATATCAAGGTAGGCGGCTTTTGAGTCAGGGTTGATGATGCCCTTGCACAACTCTTCGTAGATTATCCGGTGTACCGCGTTTCGTTCGCGGTCATCCGGAATGATGACGCTGATGCCCTGTTTTTCGAGGCGCTCACGGTAGAAGGTTTGCTCCATGGTGAACCGGGTTCCAAGCAACCCTACCGATGTTATTCCGTCTTTTATGAGTGCATTGGCGGTGGCATCTGCGATATGGAGCAGGGGAGTAGGGCATGCCTGCTCAATCTGTGGGGCGACTTTATGCATGGTGTTGGTGCAAATCAGGAGAAAGTCCGCGCCACCGGCCTGCACGCATTGCGCCGCCGATACCAGTATCTTCGCAGTTCCCTCCCAATCTCCCTCATGCTGGAGAGTCTCGATTTCTGCAAAATCTACGCTGTAGAGAATGATCTTTGCTGAGTGGAGTCCACCGAGTTGCTCCCGCACTTTCTGGTTGATCAGGCGGTAATAGGTCTGGGTCGATTCCCAGCTCATTCCGCCGATTAGTCCGATGGTCTTCATACAACCCCAATTGCGAAGAAGGCGTTTCAGTTTTCGGCGTCACCATTGGGGTGGTGACGCCGGGATTACTGAACTTTATTAGCCTACGAACATCTTTTTCGCAAGCGGGAGGCCCTTGAAGCCACTGACGGCAACGGTTGTGAGGAGTCCGCCCAGCATGGCGCCTACTACGCCACAGGTCATGATGTCCTGGCCTGTCAGGTACAAGCCGGGAATGCGGGTTTTGGGCTTCAGCCAGTCCAGTTCGAAGCGGTCAGGGGTGTGATCCAGACCGTAGATTTCCCCTTCGCTATAGCGGCAGAAGTAGTCGGTGGAGAGGGGAGTGGACAGCTCGTAGTAATCCACTTTGCCTTCCAGATGCGGGAACTTCTCATACAGTTTCGCGAGCAGGCGCTGGGCGTACTCTTCTTTCCTGGCTTCGTATTCGTCACCACGCTTGCCCCAGGTTTTTTCGGACCATTCTTCATACCACTCAAACGGACCGGGCGCGACGATCTCGATGGTGGCGCGGCCAGGGTAGCGCTTCGAAAAGCTGGGGTCCTTGGCGGAAGGAAACGAAATATAGGTCAGCGGTATGTCGTTGGCCTCCGGGTTGTCCATGAAATCCTGTATCTGCTTTTCGTAATTCGGGCCAGGGTATATCCAGTAGTTGGTTTTCGGCAGGCCAAGATTTTCGGCGGTATCCTGCAGGCCGATGTACAGGCAGTTACTGGCCATGGAGCGCTTAACGGTTTTCAGCTTGTCCTGATAGTAACTCCATTCAGGCGCATCCTCAGGCAGCAGCTTGTTGAAGGTGTTGAACACTCCGGCGTTGCTGATCACCAATGGTGAGCGTATCTCAGCGCCGTCGGCCATGCGAACGCCCACGGCTTTGCCTTTCTCGATCAGAATGCCGGTTACATCGGCGTAGGTGAAGACTTCACCGCCGCTTTGCTGAACCACCGGGATGATGGTTTTCGCCATTTCGGAGGCGCCGCCAATAGGGTAGTAGCCACCGTGCAGGTAGTGGCGTGCAATCAGCGAGTGGATAATGAAGCTGGATTCCGCCGGCGGCAGGCCGTTGTCACCCCATTGCCCGGTGAGTACGGCGATCAGTTCCTGATTGCTGGTAATGCCTTCCAGGACCTCCCGAGTAGGCTTGTTGAGAAAGTCCGGAGCCCGTCGTTTGGTTAGCATGCTCAGGGGGCCGGCGGCCAGATCTGGCAGAACTTTTCCCAGAACGATGCCGGGCATGGCCTTGGATACCTTGCGCAGATAACCCAGATAGGTGTCGATGGCCTTTTCTTCTTCCGGGAACGTCTTGACGAGTTCTGCCCGGAAGGCTCCAGGGCCGGCAACCAGGTCCACGTGTTTTTCGCCCAGGAAAATGCGGTCGTAATTGGCGTCCATTGGCGCCCACTTCAGCTGGCCGTCTGTAATGTGATCGAACAGGCGCTTACCCATGGTGTGATCTGCGCCCATGTCGCCGATGTAGTGCACCCCCACATCCCACTCGTAGCCATTACGATCGTAGCTGTGGGTGAAGCCGCCAGCGGTGTAATGCTGTTCAAGCACCAGAACTTTTTGGCCCATCTTGCTCATGCAGGCCGCGGCGGTCAGTCCGCCAATGCCGGAGCCGATGATAATGGCATCGTAGGGGCCGTTCAGGCGGTTTTCACGGTAGCGTTTGCCAACGCGGATGGTACTGGGTTTAGGGCTGCTCATAGGGTTACGTCCTGTTGTAATTGTTGTTGCGATGATTGTTCAGAATGTTGTGGAGAGTCAGATCGAGAGCCATCCAGTAGCAGGCTGAGCACTCCCTCGGTCAACATGGGTTCGGCCTTTGCACCGGGCAAATGGCCGTCGATTGTGAGCTGTGACAGCCCGTGCACCAGAGACCAGGCTGCGGCTGTTATCAGCGAAACGGGGGAGGGCTTGAGATAGCCAAGCTGGCGGGCATTGGCCACGGTGTTTTCCAGTACCTTAAACGCACTCTTGCCTGCAGCATCCAATTGCGGGTGTGCTCCCAAAGGCAGAACCCTGCCGCCGAACATCAGGCGGTAAAGGTTGGGTTCCTCGTGTGCAAACGTTACGTACACCAGCCCTATCTCGATCAGCGCTTTGCGCGGCGTTTGTTGGTCTACGGCGCGCAGGCGGTCTGTCAGAGCATCGAACCCACCAATGGCCAGCTCAGCCAGCAAAGTGTCGCGGTCTGAAAAATGCCGGTACAAGGCTGGTGCACTGACGCCGAGCTGTTTGGCGAGCGCCCGCAGGCTGATGGCAGCATCTCCTTGAGTTCTGAGCGTCTCGAGCGCCAAACGCTGGGCTTGTATCGGTAAGTCGCCGTGATGGTAGGCCGGTTTTGTCATCGGGTGTTCGTGCTCTTTAAATGTTATCGGTGGTAACAATGTTAGCTGTGATAACATCATGAAACAGAGCGGCGGTCAAATTGCTTTTTTATGGGTGCAAAGATGATTTAGCAATGCCCACGCGCATACCCCGATCGACTTACTTGCGCCCTAACGCGACAAACCCCGGAAAACCGGGGTTTGTCAGCAATACTAGTGGGTGCACTTGCCCCCTGTTTTCACTATTCCTTTAGCAGACTTATTTGCGATTAATTATCAAACGAATCTCTGACTCAAGGTTATCCTCTACTGCTTGCTTTGTCAGGTGTTCAGCTTTGCAGTTCCAGTCGCGGAATAGCTCAAGCTGATCATCATAGTGAGTCGTTTTTGTGCCATCGGGAGCGACAAAGCCGCTTTGCCCTGGAGGGGCCACCGTACACATGACTACATCACCATCGCCATTGAAGCTAACCTGATGATTCTGTGTTCCACGGTTCATGTAAGTCGGCAACTCCAACTGTTCGGAACTGTTTGCCTGAGGAACACCAAGGAAGTTCTTGGTGCTGAATCGGTGAACGGCGGCAGCTGTTAGCCAGTCGTTGCGCTCAGTACCAAGCTCAGTTTCCAGTTCGCTGACAGCCTGGGACAGAGAATCTCTCACAATCGCCAACTGTTCTTCGGGCGTCGCGCCGTTGAAGAAGTCGAACGTCTGATCCACACCGGCGCCGTCACCCAGAAAAGCGTTATATAGATACTTCGAGCTTTGGCCAGGGCGGGTACTTCCGCCAGCAGTTATAACCGGATACCCCGCTGAAGCAGAGTAGACACTTGCCGGGATGTCATCCTTAAGCACGGCGTCGTACATGATGGGGAGCCACTTTCGGAAAATAGTCACTGCAACTTCGTTATAGGACTCATCTCCATCGCTATTGGTATTTAACATAGACCACTGTGAAAGCCGCATCGCTGCCTGATACACGGGGTCGTCTGGATCCAAGCCTTCAACTGAATCGACGATGATCGGAATAAAATACCGGGCATTTGTGTCTGATAGTGCAGTCTGCCGGTTAAGATCCCAGACTTCGTCAGGCGATAAAACAGGCTTGGCCTCAATCCGCTCGTTAAATTCGTTAACCCGGTCGACAACGGACCAGTTAGCTCCATCACCCAATCCTACGATTCCGGGGGCAGACTGGTTGTTCCAGTTTGCTACGTAGCCTTGGTCCGGATTGTATACTTTTGGAACCTCACTGAAGGGTCTGAACCCCTGCCACTCCATGCTTCCATCACCTACAGCCGGAAGACGGATATCCTGGCTTGAGGGTCTGATGGGTAAGTAGCCCGGCGACACATATCCGATGTTTCCGGATGCATCCGCGTAATACCAGTTGATGGTCGTTGCCACTTGCTCGGCCTGCTCCAGCCACTCTTCCCAGTTTTGAGCTTTCATGGAGTGAATCCAGCCCATCAGGGACTGAACTTCATAGCCACTCCAGCTCCGCTTGAACGCATAGGCAGAGTTTTGTGCAACGTCGAAGCTCGTAACAACGCCGTGAACGCTCGAGTAGATATCGAGCGTCTCTTCTTCGAAACCATCTTCGGTTTTAACGCGAATGACTTCACTACGCTTGTCCATCTCGCGGTATTCACCGTCGAAATAGTACTCGTACTGATTGCCTGGGTTCAGCTGGAGCTGGTAATAGTCGTTGACATCAAGTGGGCCTGCGGTGGCGCCCCATGAGATTTGGTTGTTGGTGCCAAATAAAACGACAGGCAGAGCAAAGGGGGTATTTCCTGTGACGTCATAGCCTGCGCCATGAAGGCCAATACTGTAGGTGTAGGCCGGATTGAACCAACCGAACTGTGGGCCATTATTGAAGATCGTTGATCCATCAGATGTCTTGTTCGGCCCGACAATCCAAAGATTACTGGCAACAGGCCTGTCCTCGGGCGTGACAATGCCCTTGAATGCCGCTTCCTGAACGCTGTGCGCCGTTAGAATTGAATCGGAAACAGGTGCAAGAAGATCATAAACGCTTGCGACTTTTGCAGGTTCACTATCAATTTTGGTTTGCTGTGCGTCAGAAGATGTACTCTGCCCTTCAACCGCGCTTACAAAACTGTTAACCCCTGGCTGCCGGGGAACGGTTGTGGGTGCAAGCGTGTCTTCGATCCACCGAAGTTGATCAAACATGGCGAGACCGTCGGTCTCTCCCAGATCGTCCTGGAGATTATTCAAAACAGAGAGGTTGCGAATTTCGCTGGAACTATTGGAGTAGCGACCCGCCATAGTGCCCACGTAAAGCATCGCGACATCAAAACCTGTCCAGGCCTTCGGGGCAAATCCAAAATCATTAAACTGCTTTGGCAACAGACTCTCTGGTTTGGCAAGCACTTCCTCAATGCGTTTGTTAAATCCATCCGCATACCCTTCAAATATATCCCGGTCCTCTTTGGGCAGCGCCGCAATCTGGTCCCGAATTGAGCTCGGGTTGAAGCCGCTTCTTGAGGACCTGTCCAATGGAAGATAATCTGATCCCAGCACCTCGGAGACCGTTCCCAATACGGATCGACGAATCATTTCCATTTGGAAAAGGCGATCTTCTGCCAGAGCATAGCCATAACCGTAGTAAAGATCGTAAGTGTTCTCAGCGTAAATATGGGGTACGCCATAGCTATCTCGTTTGATGGTTACTGAGGATGTTTCGTCCTGGTCCCCATCGTTTGAGTTGTTGCTGTCGTTGCAACCAGTAAGCGCGACAGACGCTGCAATCGATGCGGCAAGCAGAAAAGCTCTGTTGCGTTTTATATTTGTAGGTGACATTCGGCGGATCCTTTTTTGGTTTTGTATTTTTATCTGAAGCATCGCAATTTTCAGACCCTACCCTTATAGTCTTCGCAAACCAGATACGCAAAATGGTGTAATAAACCGATTTATGTGTCGTATTTTTTTGATTTATATCAAATAGATGTAATAATTTGGATTCACTCATGGCGCAATTTTGTTGTCATCGCTCAATAATAATGTGATGTTTTTAAGGGAATGTTGCTTTAAATACAAGTACTTATGTTTTTTCTCCCTAAAATCCGTTCAGTCTCTCAAAATATATATTTTATAATTATATTATTATTCGTTGTGCGCATATCGTGGGTGCGTTGAGGATTGGAGAGGTCATATCAGAAGCGGGGGAGTGAGCTTTTCCTATTCCTCGAGATGTTGGTTTTACTCACTTTTCAACATGTGGCATTGATGCAGGAGTGGGGTGAGGAGTGGCCATCTCATCGTTTACAAAGGCCAAAAAAAGCCCCGGGCTCAGCGAAGGAGTACCGGGGCTCTCAGGTTTGCAGGCTTGTTACTTCAGCCCCATTTCCTCGATGGAGATTTCCCGCATCTTGAACTTCTGGATCTTGCCGGTCACCGTCATCGGGAACTCATCCACGAATTTGTAGTTTCGCGGTATCTTGAAGTGGGCGATCTTGCCTTTACAGAAGGCCATCAAGCCATCGGCATCCACCGGGTCTGCGTCGGGCCGCAGCTTCACCCAGGCAATCAGCTCTTCACCGTACTTGTCGTCGGGAACACCGGTAACCTGTACTTCTTCGATGGAAGGGTGGGTGTACAGGAATTCCTCGACCTCTTTTGGGTAAATGTTCTCACCACCACGAATCACCATGTCCTTGATGCGGCCGACAATCTGGATATAGCCTTCTTCGTCCATCGTCGCCAGATCTTCGGTGTGCATCCAGCCAGCGGCGTCGATCGCTTCGCGGGTTTTTTCTTCGTTGTTCCAGTACTTCAGCATCACGCTGTAACCGCGGGTGCACAGTTCACCAATCTCGCCACGGGGCAGGACGTTTCCTGTTGCCGGGTCGACGATTTTGGTTTCCAGGTGCGGCTGGGTGCGGCCTACCGAGGTGACCTGCTTCTCGAACGGATCAAGGGAGCTGGTCTGGGTGGAAACCGGGCTGGTTTCGGTCATGCCGTAGGCGATCTGAACCTCTTTCATGTTCATCTTGCCGTTGACCTTTTTCATCACCTCCGCTGGGCAGATGGAGCCGGCCATGATGCCGGTGCGCAGGGTTGAGAGATCGTAGGACTCAAACTCCGGCTCGGACAGTTCCGCAATGAACATGGTGGGCACCCCGTAGAGTGCTGTTGCCTTTTCCTGATGCACCGCCTGCAGGACTGCTTTTGGCTCAAAGCCTTCACCCGGGTAGATCATGGTGGAACCGTGGGTAACACAGCCCAGGTTGCCCATCACCATGCCGAAGCAGTGATAAAGAGGTACCG
Source organism: Marinobacter sp. (assembly GCA_018066865.1). Taxonomy (GTDB): domain Bacteria; phylum Pseudomonadota; class Gammaproteobacteria; order Pseudomonadales; family Oleiphilaceae; genus Marinobacter. Next base: position 25,321 of record JAGPVT010000192.1, read on the forward strand.
GGATAACCAGGCGGTCTTTCTCGGTCAGAATCTGGCTCTCACCCACAAAGAATCCGTTGTTCAGAATGTTGTGGTGGGTGAGGGTGGCGCCTTTGGGGCTGCCGGTGGTGCCTGAGGTAAACTGGATATTGATGGGGTCGTCAAACTGAAGTTGACTCTGAATCTTGTTCACTTCGTCCTGACTGACGTCACCTGAAAAACCGGTAAACTCGTTCCAGCTCCACATGCCTGCGTGTTTTTCCGTATCCAGGTTGATCACCGCGCGCAGGTCTGAAGCCTTCTGGGCTTTGAGTTTGCCCGGAGTGCTGGCTTTCAGCTCCGGCGCCAGCTCATAGAGCGTTTTACGGTAATCAGAGGCTTTAAAACGGTCGGCGGTAACCAGCACACTAATGCCCGCCAGGTTCAGGGCGTATTCCAGCTCGTGCATGCCATAAGCCGGATTTATATTGACCAGAATGGCGCCTACCTTTGCGGTGGCAAACTGGGTAACCGTCCACTCATAGCGGTTGGGTGCCCAGATACCCACGCGATCCCCGCGCTTGACGCCAATGGCCAGGAACGCCCGTGCTGCCTCATTAACCTTGGCAAGGAACTCTTTATAGGTCCAGCGAATGTCCTGGTGCAGACACACCAGAGCCTCGGTGTCGGGATATTTATCGGCGGTGCGATCGAGCATCTCGCCGATGGTCATGCCCAGCAGTGGTGTTTTGGAGGTACCGCTGGTGTAGCTTGGAAGAGTCTGGTTCATTGTTTGCCTCCAGTTGTTTTTGTCGTCGAGGTCTAACAGGGCTGTTGAAGCTGTTAGCGACTCTGGCTGTGGTATTCAGGGTTCGGCCGCATGTCGCTGGCAATCGCCACGCGGTTCGACATGTTGTAAAAGCCGATTGTATTGCTCAGATCCCAGATTCCACGGTCACTGAAGCCTGCATCACGAAGCGCTTGCACCTCGTCTTCCGCAACGGTTGCCGGTGAGCGGGTTAGGTGAGACGCGAAATCAAGCATGGCGCGCTGGCGCTTATCCAGCTTGGAAGCCCGGTAATTCATCACCAGGTGTTCGCCCAACACAGGATCGCCGCTCAAAACGCGTACCGCCGCGCCGTGGGCTACCAGGCAGTAAAAGCATTTGTTTTCTGAGGAAACCACCACCGCAATCATTTCCCGTTCCAGCTTGCTGAGCTCGCTTTCCCCCATCATCAGTTCGTTGTACAAACGGGTGAAGCCATCCAGCTGTTTCAGGTTCTGGCTGTAGGCGGTAAGCACATTGGGAACCATGCCCAGCTTTTCCAGACAGATTTCAAAATACTTCCTGACATCATCAGGAAGATCCTTCATGTCAGGAATGGGAAGATCCAGAGCGACAACATTCTTGTTCTTGGTCATGTCAGGTCCTTACGATTTAAGAGCCTGGCCCACTTTCGAGCCGTTGTGTCGTTTGAGCTGGTTGCTGATCCACTCGCCTGTCGCCACCAGTTTGTTCAGATCCACACCTGTGCTGATACCGAGACCGTTGAGCAGGTAAAGCACGTCTTCGGTGGCAACGTTGCCGGAAGCGCCTTTGGCATAAGGACAGCCGCCAAGGCCTGCAACAGATGCATCGATAACCGACACACCTTCTTCCAGTACCGCATAGAGATTAGCCAGAGCCTGGCCATAGGTATCGTGGAAGTGAGCAGCCAGGCGCTCCACCGGTACGTGTTTTATCACTGCCTCCAGCATACGCTTGGCTTTCAGTGGCGTACCTACGCCAATGGTATCGCCCAGAGAGATTTCATAGCAGCCCATGTCGGCAAGGTCTTTGGCAACCTTTGCTACCTGCTCAGGAGCAATATCGCCCTCATAAGGACACCCCAGCACGGTAGAAACATAACCTCGCACCGGAATATTGTGCTTTTTCGCTGCCTCCATCACGGGCAGGAAACGCTCCAGGCTTTCTGCGATGGAGCAGTTGATGTTTTTCTGGCTGAACGATTCTGAAGCCGCACCAAATACGGCTACTTCATCCGCGCCCGCCGCCAGAGCATTCTCGAAACCCCTGAGGTTGGGGGTCAGCACCGAATAGCGTACGCCGGCTTTGCGCTTGATACCGGCCATCACTTCAGCAGCATCGCCCATTTGCGGCACCCACTTGGGTGAGACAAAACTGGCGGACTCGATGTGCGTCAGGCCGCAATCGGCAAGGCGGTCAATCAGCCCTGTTTTGATATCTGTGGCTATCACCGGGCCAGACTCATTTTGCAGGCCGTCCCGGGGACTCATTTCAACCAGCCGAACTTGTTTCGGGAAAGACATCAGTCTGCCTCCTCAGTGCTTTCTTTTACGACTTCAATGGCAATCAGTTCCGCGCCTTCCGAAACCTGCTCACCTTCGGTAAAGAAAATCTCGCTGACAACGCCGTCTGCTGGTGCCTTGATGGCGTGCTCCATTTTCATGGCTTCCATGATGACCAGTGTCTGGCCAGCGGTAACCGTGTCGCCCACCTTGGTCTGAACGGCCACAATGGCGCCGTTCATGGGGGCGGTCAGGCCGCCTTCAGGTGCCAAGTCGTCGGAAATGTAATTTTCCCGGTACAAGATGCACTGAAAGGTATCACCTTCGTAGAAGAGCACGAGCTGGTCATTGTGCAGGTTGCCGTGGATGCTGATCCTGTGGCCATTGATCACCGCCTGAAGATAGTCGTCATCGAGCTTCGCAGTCAGGCTGTATACGCTGCCGTCTACGAAGACCTGATAGTTCTCATCCCGTTCGAGGATTTTCAGTTCGTGTATCTCGTCGCCTACCTGTAACTGCAGGGGCTGGGCGTATTCCGAGTTCAGGCGCCAGCTGTTGCGCCGGCCGAACGGCGACCAGGGGTCTGTACTAATCGATTCAGCGGATTTGCGCTCTTCCAGTACAAAGCCTGCGGCCAGCACTAGCGCTTTGTGAGTGTCCAGCTTTGATTTCGGGAACAGCAATTCACGGTGGCTGTCGATAAAGCCGGTTGTCAGATCAGCTTCCCGGAACGGTTGTGCATCGGCCAAGGCATGCAGGAAGCGAATGTTGGTTTTCACACCTGCAATCCGGTAATGCTCAAGCGCCTGAACCATGCGGTTGATAGCCTGATCACGGGTTTCGTCCCATACGATCAGTTTGGCAATCATCGGGTCGTAGTGAATGCTGATTTCATCGCCTTCGATCACGCCGGTATCTACGCGAACATGGGCGCTTTCATCAGGCGTGCTCAAGTAACGCAGATTGCCGGTGGCGGGCAGGAAGTCCTGATCCGGGTCTTCGGCATAAATGCGGGCTTCCAGAGCATGGCCACGGATTTTTACCTGGGACTGCTCCAGCGGCAGGGGTTCACCCCAGGCGACTTTCAACTGCCATTCCACCAGATCCTGGCCGGTAACCATTTCGGTAACCGGGTGCTCGACCTGCAGGCGGGTGTTCATTTCCATAAAGAAGAACGAACCGTCGACATCGTAGAGAAACTCAACGGTGCCGGCGCCCACATAGTTGATGGCTTGGGCCGCTTTGACAGCAGCATCACCCATGGCCTGACGGGTTTCTTCGCTCAGCCCGGGTGCCGGGGCTTCTTCCAGAACTTTCTGGTGACGGCGCTGAACCGAGCAGTCACGCTCGGCCAGATACACGCCGTTGCCGCTCTGGTCGCAGAACACCTGGATTTCAACGTGGCGCGGCTGGGTCAGGTAGCGTTCTATCAACATGTCCGGGTTGCCGAAGGCGTTCTTGGCTTCGCGCTTGGCGGCAGCGAGTGCATCATCAAATTCGCCGATGTTCTCAACCACGCGCATGCCTTTACCACCGCCACCCGCTACTGCTTTCAGCAGTAGCGGGAAGCCGCATTTTTCAGCTTCGGCGCGCAGGGTTTCCGGGGCCTGATCGTCGCCGTGATAGCCGGGCACCAGCGGTACGCCGGCTTTCTCCATAATGGCTTTGGCGGCCGATTTGGAGCCCATGGCAGCAATGGCGGAAGAGGGCGGGCCGATAAATACCAGGTTGTTGGCTTCACAGGCTTCGGCAAATCCGGTGTTTTCGGAAAGAAAACCATAGCCCGGGTGTATTGCCTGGGCGCCGCTCTTTTTGGCGATTTCGATGATTTTGTCAGCGCGCAGGTAGCTTTCGGAACTGGGAGCCGGACCAATGTGGAAGGCTTCGTCTGCCAAAGCTACGTGGTGGGCGTTGGCGTCTGCCTCGGAATACACCGCGACGCAACGGATACCCATACGCTGTGCGGTCTGGATAATCCGGCAGGCGATTTCGCCCCGGTTGGCAATGAGTATTTTGCTG
>JAGPVT010000024.1 GCA_018066865.1 Marinobacter sp.
CAGATGGCGGCGCTTGAGAAAGGCGCACCCGGTGGTTTGCTGTTTCAGAGCCTGTCCGGCACAGAAAAGGGTCTCAATGAGTTCGGTGTCACCGTAGAGCTGCTGGATGAAGCCTATGAGATGGGCAAGCATTACTGCAAGCTTGCGGGTTCAAACATGATGTACTTTGAAACCGGCCAGGGAACGGCGCTGTCCGCCAACGCCCACCATGGTGCGGATCAAGTGACCATTGAAGCCAGAAACTACGGCCTGGCAAAGCGTTATAATCCGCACTTGCTGAACACCGTTGTGGGGTTTATTGGTCCGGAATATCTGTTCAATCACCAGCAGATCACACGTGCTGCGTTGGAAGATCATTTCATGGGCAAGCTGACTGGCATCTCCATGGGATGCGACGCCTGTTATACGAATCATGCCGATACCGATCAGAATTCCAACGAAAACCTGACTGTGTTGTTGGCGGCTGCGGGCTGCAATTACGTGATGTCTCTTCCGCTGGGAGACGACATTATGCTGAATTATCAGACTACCGGCTTTCATGACGTTGCCACCGCGCGTCAGCTACTTGGCTACCGTCCGGCTCCCGAGTTCGAAGCCTGGATGGAAACCATGGGTCTGATGGAAAACGGAAAGCTCACCGCCCGCGCGGGCGACCCATCCATCTTCTTTGATTGAGGTGACAACCATGGACGAGCAAACAATTCAGAGTATCGTCAATTCGGTGTTGCGTGAGCTGGGTGAGCAGTCTCTCCCGGCCGGGAAGGTAACCCGTGTTGAGTCCCAGAGCGGTGGTTCGCAGCAAAATAATCCGCCGGCCTACAAGCCTTCGGAAGCTGCTGGCCGGCAGTCTGCAGAAAAGGAACCGGGCGAGGGTCTTGAGGATCTCAGCCTCGATAAGTTTATTCACTGGAATGGTATCGAAAACGCCCACAATGCCTCAGTAAACAGCGACATGGTCAAGCAAACGGCGGCACGCGTCTGTCAGGGGCGTGCAGGGCCAAGGCCACGCACCCGGTCACTTTTGCGTTTTCTCGCGGATCACTCGCGCTCCAAAGACACCGTTGTTAATGAAGTGGCTCCTGAGTGGCTTGAAAAGCAGAACCTCTGGGAAGTGCAGACTCAGGTTGCAGACAAAAGCGAGTATCTCAGGCGCCCGGATTTGGGCCGCAAGCTTTCCGATGAAGCGAAGAAAATCATTGGTGAGCGCTGCAAAAAATCGCCCCAGGTGCAGGTGGTTATTTCAGACGGGCTAAGTACAGACGCCGTCACCAATAACCTTGACGAAATCATCCCACCTCTGATGAAAGGGCTTGAGAGCGCCGGGTTTACCGTTGGTACGCCGTTCTTTTTGCGTTACGGCCGGGTGAAAGCCCAGGACGAAATCGGCAACCTGCTTCAGGCCGATGCCAACCTTCTGTTGATTGGAGAAAGGCCCGGGTTGGGGCAGTCTGAAAGCCTGAGTTGTTATTGCGTCTACAAGCCCACAGAGAAAACGGTGGAGTCGGACCGAATGGTTATTTCCAATATCCATAAGGGCGGAACACCGCCCATTGAAGCGGCAGCTGTTATCGTTGATCTGACGCGCAAAATGCTTGAACAGAAAGCGAGTGGGCTAAACCTGAAACGCTGAAGCCAAGGGCTCAGGCACATGGTTCGGAGTTCTTTAAAAAAAGACTCCCGGCACGATATTAAAGGAGCACCATCATGGCAGTTCGGGACGAAATCAGAGCAACGGTACTGGCAACCCGTATTATTGCGTCAGTCGATGACGCAATGATGAAGCAGTTTAATCTCAAAAAGGAACAGCGTTGCATAGGCATGATCACCGCCGACAGTGATGACGTTACCTATGTGGCGTTGGATGAAGCGACAAAAGCTGCACAGGTTGATGTGGTTTACGCCAAGTCATTCTATGCCGGTGCTGCGCATTCATCCGGCCTGTTGTCCGGAGAGGTGATCGGCATCATTGCCGGGCCGGGACCAGCGGATGTCATCGCAGGACTTCAGCGTGCGCAGGAAGTTATCGAGAATGAGGCCTGTTTCTACTCCGCCAACGACGAAGGCAGCATCGCGTATTTTGCTCATCTGGTATCCGCCACAGGAGGCTACCTGTCCAAAGAGGGCGGGATGAAGCGGGGCGATTCAATGGCATATCTGATCGCGCCGCCACTGGAAGCGATGTTCGGTATGGATGCAGCACTGAAAGCAGCCAGCGTTCAAGTGGCCACCTTCTTTGCTCCTCCTTCTGAAACTAACTACGGTGGCGGGTTTCTGACCGGTAGTCAGGCGGCCTGCAGAGCAGCTTGTGAAGCCTTCGAGGAGGCTGTTTTGGCGGTTGCCAGAAATCCTATTGATATATGAGTGGCTCGATTGACATGAACTCTCTTGTTGAAAAAGTCAGGAATGCAGGCGTTGTCGGCGCTGGTGGCGCAGGCTTCCCGTCGTACGTGAAAATGCAGGCACGAGTGGATGTTCTGATTGCCAACGGCGCCGAATGCGAGCCTTTGTTATATAAAGACCAGACGGTTATTCAACGGTTTGCAGCCGAACTGCTGCAGGGTATGGCGTTATTGATGGAACAGACCGGTGCAGGCCGGGGCGTAATAGCCATCAAGGACAAGCACCAGGATTCAATATCTCATATCGAACCGCTCCTGCCGGACAACATTGAGCTGAAACCTATGCGCAACGTTTACCCGGCGGGCGATGAATACGAGTTGGTTTATGAGGTAACCGGGAATCGTATTCCGGCGGGTGGCCTGCCCAAGGATATCGGCGTACTGGTTCAGAACGTTGAGACGCTGGTAAACATTGCGAGGGCTGCCGAAGGACAGCCTGTGACCCGAACCATGATTACCGTGCACGGAGAGGTCGAGCAACCGTTTACAGCGTGGTTGCCAATAGGTATGCGCTTTGCGGAGGTTATCAGTCTTGCAGGCGCCATCACCTGTGATGACCCGGTAGTGATTGATGGCGGTGCCATGATGGGCCAGGTGGTTGACGATCTGGAGACGCCGATTTCGGCAGTAAGCAGCGGGTTGCTGGTGCTGCCACGGGATGCCAATCTCGTAAGGCGACGCTCGGAAACCGAGCAGCAGTACAAACGCATCGGAAAATCCGGCTGCGATCAGTGCACCCTGTGTACTGAAATGTGCCCGAGATACCTGCTCGGCTATCCGATACAGCCGCATCTGGTTATGCGGTCACTGCTCACTACCGGTGAGGTCAGCGAAACCTTATCGGTCCATGCCCAGGCCTGTTGTGAGTGCAATATCTGCACTCTGTGGGCGTGCCCGGAGCAGCTGAACCCCCGGGATATCTGCGTTTCAACCAAGCGCGATCTCAAAGCCAACGACCTGTGGCTGACGCCGGAGCAATTGCAGGGCCAGACCCGTGAGGTGCACAGCATGCGTGAATACCGGGGCGTGCCATCGCAGCGGCTGACCCGTAAGCTGGGCCTGGCGAAATACGACAGCAAAACGGCGCATTGGAAAGAGGTAGATACGGCACCTTCCCGGGTAACTATTCCATTGCATCAGCGCATGGGGCGGCAGCCTGAGCCGGTCGTAAAAACCGGAGACATCGTGGCTGAGGGGGCTGTGATTGCAACAACGCCGGGCGATGGAATGGGCGTTCCACTTCATGCCAGTATCAGCGGCAAGGTGACATTGATAGACGGCTTTATCGAAATTAACGCCGTTAACTGATCCGGGTTCTGACAGGAATTGATCATGAGCAACAAAAGCGCGATCGGAATGATTGAAATGAATTCAATCGCAAAAGGCTACGCGGTAGGCGACGCCATGCTGAAGGCGGCGAACGTCGAAATTGTGTTTAACCGGACCATCTGCCCGGGCAAATTCATGGTCATGGTAGCCGGCGATGTGGCCGCCGTTGAGTCCGCTATGTCTGCGGGGCTGGATATGGGGAGCGAAACCATTGTGGACGAACTGATCATCCCCAATGTTCACCCGTCTGTCTTCTCTGCCATTAGCGGTACACGCGTAATCGAGGAAACGGCAGCCCTGGGTATTATTGAGACCTTCTCGGTTGCCACCATCATCGAAGCAGCAGACGCTGCAGTAAAAGCCGCCAACGTCGAGTTGATCGATATCCATTTGGCCATGGCAATCGGTGGCAAGGGTTTTCTGACCCTGACCGGCGACGTAGCTGCAGTGACCGCTGCCGTGGAGGCGGGGACAGACTACATCAAGGCAAAAGGGCTTCTGGTTGATAAAGTCGTCATCCCACAGCCCCGGAAAGAGATCTTGCGAGACAAGTTATAGCCCGTACAGTGCTACTGTTGTGTGAAATGATATACTTGGGCGCAGAAAGCAACTGAGAGTAGCTGTACATGACTAAAGCGGAAGACCGAATCCTTGTTCAGGAACACTTGGCCCACGCAGCGGAGCCGAAGCCGCTCAGCGCTGATGAGAAGGCGCGGCTTGAAACCCGTATCAAGGCTGTCCTCAAGGAAAAGGACGCCGTGCTTGTGGCGCACTATTACACAGATCCCGACATCCAGCGCCTTGCCGAGGAAAGCGGCGGCTGTGTGGCAGATTCATTGGAAATGGCCCGTTTCGGGAACCAGCATCCGGCCTCGACGGTGGTCGTTGCGGGTGTTCGCTTCATGGGTGAAACGGCCAAGATTCTGAACCCTGAAAAACGCGTGTTAATGCCTACGCTGGAAGCAACCTGCTCCCTGGATGTCGGGTGCCCGGCGGATGAATTTGCAGCTTACTGTGATCAGCATAGCGATCGTACTGTGGTGGTGTATGCCAATACCTCCGCCGCTGTTAAAGCCCGGGCCGACTGGGTTGTAACGTCCAGCTGTGCCCAAGCAATTGTGGAAGACCTGGATGCCCGGGGGGAGAAGATACTCTGGGCTCCTGATAAGCACCTTGGCCACTACGTACAGAAAACCACCGGGGCTGACATGCTGCTGTGGGACGGCTCGTGCATTGTGCATGAGGAGTTCAAGCATCGCGGGCTGGAAGACCTTAAAGCGCTGTATCCCGATGCCGCTGTTCTGGTTCACCCGGAGTCTCCCGATGCGGTTGTAGAGATGGCGGATGTCGTTGGCTCAACCTCGCAACTGATCCACGCGGTACAGACCTTGCCGAATCAGGAATTCATTGTCGCGACAGACAATGGCATTTTCTACAAAATGCAGCAGCTGGCACCCAATAAAACGCTTATTGAAGCGCCTACAGCCGGCAACGGTGCCACGTGCCGCAGCTGTGCCCAATGTCCCTGGATGGCGATGAACGGCCTGGAAAACCTTCTCCATGTGATTGAGAACGGTGATCAGGAAGTGCTGGTGGATGAGGGAACCCGGGAGGGCGCCCTAAGGCCCCTGCGGCGGATGCTGGATTTCACTGCAGGGATGAACCTGAAAGCGGCTGGTAACGCCTGAGCTTAGCTGTTTCTGTGTGCCTGAAGGCGGCTGGTGATCTCACTCAGCCGCTCACTCACCACCTGTCTCTGGGCAGAGCCTGCGGGCAACTTCTCCTGAGCCTGCCTGAGTTGCCTCTGGGCAGATTCCAGATCTCCCATGAGGGCATCGTATTCCGCCCGGGCGCGGTGCACGCCAACAATGTTCCTGGCCATGCCTTCGGCTTCTGCCAGTCTCAGCCACAGATACTCCTGCTGGGGCATCCTGCGCGTCAGCTGTTTCAGGTGTTCGGCTGCCTGAGTACCGTTCCCCGTCGCAATTTCCACATCGGCAAGAGTGGATGTGATCGGATAGTTGCCGGGGTTTCTACTCAGGGCGTCTTTGAGCAGAGCTCTCGCCTCATCCAGTTTGTTCTGCTGCATCAAAGTTTCTGCAAGCGTTACCTGAAAGGTTATCCGTCCCGGATTGTTGACCAGTAATTCCTTAATGCCCTTGGCGGCCTTCTCGAACTGGTCGTTGCTCAGGTAAGCGACAGCCAGCCCGTAACGGATTGCCTCATTGCCCTGAGCGCCAGGTTTATTCAGGTGGTTTTCGAAGGTCTCCACGGCCAATTCGGGCGACTGCGCATAATGCACTTGCAGGCGGCTGCGAACCAGATGGTACTCCTGGCCGTCACTGACGGGCCTTTCAGGAAATTGTTCCGCACGGTTGCGAGTATCCGCCACCCGGTTCTGGGTCAGCGGGTGCGTTGAGAGATACTCCGGCATGTTGTTCCCTTGTAGCCGGTTCTGCCGCATCATGATCTCGAACATCTCCGGCATGCCGCGGGGGTCCATTCCTGCGGTTGCGAGGATATCCAGCCCCACCCGGTCGGCTTCCTGTTCGTGTGACCGGCTATACGCCAGCATATTCTGGATGGCCAAAGCCTGAGTGCCGACAATGGCGGCAATGCCTATATCGGATTGCGTGACCGCAGAGAGCACAATGCCGGCGATCATCCCGGCAATGGTAAGGGGGGCACTGGTTTCCTGCTGCTCCAGCCGGCGGGCAAAGTGTCGCTGGCTGAGGTGGGCAAGCTCGTGAGCGAGCACCGATGCAAACTGTTGCTCCGTGGCTGCGTTGAGGAACAAGCCTCCGTTTACACCCACAATACCGCCGGGTACCGCGAAAGCGTTTATGGCTGGGCTATCAATGAGTGCCAAGGTAAGGTCGCGGTTATCCAGCGGCGCTGAAGGCACGAGTTTATAGATGATGGCACTCAGATAATCATAAACCAGAGGATCGGTAATGCGTGGAGCCGACCGCCGGATCGACACCATAACCTGCTGCCCGATATCGCTCTCCTGTTGTCCGGAAATAAGGCCGCCACCGGTTCCTCCAATATTCGGAAGCCGGGTTTCCTGTGCGGTGGCCGCAGAGCCGGACACCAGTGTAAAGGCGAAAACCACAGCGACTAAAAGCTGTCGGTAGCTGCGGCAATCTGTGTGGACGATATTCATGTAATGTTGTGATCTCCTGGTTCAACCTGCGCCTGTGACAGCAGGATACCGTCGAGATTCCGGTATAAAGTCCGGATCTGCTGATTAACAGGTATTGTGATGCATTACAGTATCACTGGAGGCATAATGCCGGCTTGCGAATTCCATGTCTTTTGATGGTGCACCCTCTTTATGGTCGATCGTACACTGGATACGTCCGGGCTGCGCTGCCCGATGCCCCTGCTGAAAACAAAGCTGGAACTCAACGGCATGGCGCCCGGCGAAAAGCTTGAGGTCATTGCCACCGATGCGGGCTCCGCTCGCGATATTCCGGCCTTTCTGGAGTTGTCCCGCCACCGCTTGGTGAACTCATCAGAAACTGAAGGCCAGTACCGGTTTGTGATAGAGTGCGGCGGTTAATTTTCCGGAGTCCTTGATGTTCAGAATTTTACGCGGTCTTGCGCACAAATACTTTTCAGATGAAGAAGCTGTCATTCTTTTCCTGATCCTGGTGACAGGCACAGTTTTTATCATCTGGTTCGGTGCCATGCTTGCACCAGTCATTGGCTCCCTCATCGTCGCGTTCATTTTGCAGGGCCTTGTTACCCGGCTGAACACTCTCGGCGTTCCCGAGGGTATAGCAATACTGAGCGTATTCCTGGTGTTTCTCGGCGTACTGGTGGGCTTCATTTTTGGCCTGCTGCCGCTTATATGGACTCAGCTTAGTAACCTGGCGGGCGAGGCACCCCGAATCATCGGCGAGCTTCAGTCCTATCTTGAGGTGCTGCCTGAAGAATACCCTCACATGATTTCGGCCGAGGCGGTGCGCAGTCTATACCAGCAGGTGAACACAGAAGTAGGGCACATGACTCAGTGGCTGGTGTCCTTTTCGTTATCAAGTATCCCGGATTTGGTGGCACTGCTGATTTACATGGTATTGGTGCCTATCCTGGTGTTTTTCTTCCTGAAAGACCGTGAAGTCCTGCTTGGCTCCATTTCCCGACTGCTGCCACCTCAGCGCCCGATGATGCTGCAAATCTGGCACGAAGTGAACCTTCAGTGTGCTAATTACGTTCGGGGGAAAGCTCTTGAAATTCTGATAGTTGGCGGCGCAACCTACATCGCGTTCAAATTCCTGGGTGTGCCTTATGCAGCTCTGCTTTCGCTTCTGGTAGGCCTGAGTGTTGTGATTCCCTACATTGGCGCTGCCGTCGTGACAATTCCGGTTGCGGTGATTGCACTGTTCGCCTTCGGCTGGGGCACCCACTTTATCTGGGTAATGGTAATATACGGAATCATTCAGGCCCTGGACGGAAACGTACTGGTGCCGGTGCTGTTTTCGGAAGTAAATAACCTGCACCCGGTTGTCATCATTATTTCAGTGCTGTTTTTTGGCGGTATTTGGGGGTTGTGGGGCGTTTTCTTTGCCATTCCGCTGGCAACCATGCTGAAAGCTGTATTTTCTGCCTGGCCGGTCAAGGAACCGTTCTCCTCAACCACGCCAGAACAGATGTAACTGCCTGGCCTCAGAGCGCTTTTACGGCCGCGAGCACTTCATCCACGTGCCCCGGAACCTTCACTCCACGCCATTCTTTACGCAGCACGCCATCCTGATCAATCAGGAACGTGCTGCGATCAATGCCCATATACTCTTTGCCGTATAGCTTCTTGAGTTTGATCACGTCAAACAGCTCGCAAAGCGCCTCGTCTTTATCAGAAATCAGGTGAAACGGAAATTCGAACTTTTTGCGGAAATTCTCGTGGGCCTTGAGACCGTCCCGTGAGACTCCAAAAATCTCTGTATCCAGCTCAGCAAACGTTTTCATGTGATCCCGGAAGTCTTGCCCTTCGGTTGTACAGCCCGGCGTATTGTCTTTCGGGTAGAAATAAATAACCACATTCTTGCCGCGCAGATCCGCCAGACGAACGGTCTGGTCGCCCGTGGCTGCCGCCTCAAAGTCCGGTACCGGCTTGTTCAGTTCAACAGATGACATGACATCTCCTTTAATTCCCTTGTGTCAGTTCGTGCCCAACATTAACATAACCGTTTTATTCGGACGGAGTTTTTATGATTACGGGTAGCCTTGTCGCACTGGTCACGCCCATGCATCCAAACGGTGACATTCACTGGGAGGATCTGGATAAGCTGGTAGACTTTCATCTGGAGAATGGTACAGACGGTATCGTGGCTGTGGGGACCACCGGGGAATCCGCAACGCTCGATCAGAAAGAGCACTGCCGGGTAATCGGTCACGTCATCAAACGAGTGAATGGTCGAATCCCTGTTATAGCCGGTTCCGGCGGCAACAGCACGCGGGAAGCCATTTATCTTACGTCCGAAGCCCACAAGCTCGGTGCGGACGCTTGCCTGCTCGTTGTGCCTTACTACAACAAGCCTACTCAGGAGGGCTTGTATCAGCACTTTAAAGCCATTTCTGAAGCGGTGCCGGGTATGAGCCAGATGCTCTACAACGTCCCCGGACGTACCGCCTGCGATATGCTTAATGAAACCGTTCTGCGACTGGCTGATATCCCGAATATCGTTGCCATCAAGGACGCCACCGGCAATATTCCCCGTGGCGCAGAATTGATTGCAGCTCTTGATGGGCGGCTGGCGGTCTACTCAGGTGACGACGCAACTGCGGCCGAGCTGATTTTGGCGGGTGCGAAAGGTAACGTTTCTGTTACCGCGAATGTAGCGCCCAAAGGTATGTCTGAGCTATGTGCAGCAGCCAATGCCGGTAATCGCGAAGAGACGGAGCGTCTGAACGAGCTTCTGATGCCACTGAACCGAAAGCTGTTTCTTGAGGCGAATCCCATACCGGTGAAGTGGGCTCTGCAGCGTATGGGCATGATTGGCGAGGGTATCCGGTTGCCGCTGACCCCGTTTAGCGAGAAATTCCACGCCGAGCTTGAAGAGGCGATGAAAGCGTCGGGTGTGCTCTGAGTTTGCAGATGCCTCCCCGGAAACAGTCCCACACAGAGAGTAGGCCGATGCCGGTTCTTTCAGGAACCCGTAAGTTTGATGCATTCCGACCCATAGCGATTGCATCCGGGCTGTTACTGGCCGTCGCGACGTCCGGTTGCAGCTTTGTTGAAGATCGCTCCACACATTATGTAAATGCAAAGGAAGGTGATGCGCTGTCTCTGCCGGAAACGGCAGATTCCTCGCGCTTCAACCAGGTCATGCCCGTTCGTGAAATAAGTCCGGCAGATGCCAGCAAAATGTATCCGTCTGATATCCCCCAGCCCCCGGATATGACTTCGGAAATTCTCGAAGAAAACTATGTGGTTGAAGAGCTGGATGGCCGCGTCTGGCTGTTGGTAAACGACGTTCCAGGCCGTATTTGGCCAGCAGTAACCGCGTACATGAACGAGCAGGGCCTGGGCGTCGCCCACGACAACCCGCAACTGGGCCTGCTGCAAAGTGAATTGGCAAACTTCAGCATGCGGGCCCGCGAGCTTCTGGAACTCTCCAGTGCGCCCTCCGAAGTAACCACCGCAGAGCCCAAAGTCGTACTGCAGGTTCGTGTAGCCCCGGGCGTGCGTCGAAAAACCACCGAAATTCAGGTGCGCAAACTCTCCTCGGACAATCTCTCAGAAGAAGGGGCTTCCTGGCCTTCGGAGCTTATTTCCTGGCAAGGAATCACTGATCCGTCAGCAGAAGAGCTTTCGCTGCAAAAGCGCGTGCTTGCCGACCTTGGCGAATTTCTGAAAGCCCGAGAAGAAAGCAAATCCTTCTCCCGGGCGGCGTCGGGGATGGTTTCCAAGCCGCTGGTTAAACTTGTGTCCGAGGATGACACAGCAAAAGCCATCCGTATGGAACTCGATTATGGCCGTTCCTGGGCTGAGGTTAACCGGGCGTTTACCGAGTCGGATGTTGCCATCATTGACCTCAACCGTAGTGAAGGCTGGCTCTTCGTTGATTTCCGCACCGCCGATGAGCGCGATCCTGGCTGGTTTAGCTGGTTCAGTGATAAAGAAGCTGCTCGTCACACTCACACGGTCAATCTTACCAGGCATGATGGTTATGTAAGTGTCACTGCTGAGGTGGTTCAGGATTACAGCGGCACACAGAGTGCTGCAGACCTGCTGACACAGCTGTTCGATTACCTATACTGATTTAACGGGGTGCCCGCAGTGCGGGCCTCCGTTTCGGAGACTTATTAATGGAAAAACGCGAAGAACTCTACGCAGGCAAGGCCAAATCCGTATTCCGTACCGACGATCCGGACCGCTTTGTTCTGGTCTTTCGGGACGATACCTCAGCGTTTGATGGTGAAAGGAAAGAGCAACTCAGCCGTAAGGGCATGGTTAACAATCGCTTTAACGCATTCATCATGGAGAAGCTTGAAGCCGCCGGTGTGCCAACACATTTTGAAGGCTTGCTGTCCGACACTGAAACCCTGGTGAAAAAGCTGGATATGATTCCGGTAGAGTGCGTGGTGCGAAATGTCTCTGCGGGCAGCCTCTGCCGCCGCCTTGGTGTGGAAGAGGGACAGGAGCTGAGCCCGCCAACCTATGAGCTGTTTCTGAAAAACGATACTCTGCACGACCCAATGGTGAATGAGTCTCTGGCCGTTACTTTTAATTGGGCAAGCGAGACAGAGCTTGTGCATATGAAAGAGCTCACTTACAAAGTCAATAGTGTACTGAAAACCCTGTTTGATGACGCCGGAATGTTGCTGGTGGATTACAAACTGGAGTTCGGTCGCAGCGGCACGGATATTGTGCTGGGCGATGAATTCAGCCCGGACGGCTGCCGCATATGGGATAAAGAGACCCGCAAAAAGATGGACAAGGATCGCTTCCGCCAAGGGCTGGGCGACGTTATCGAAACCTACGAGGAAGTTGGCCGCCGCCTTGGTATCAACTTCGACTGATTCCTGACGATAAATCCAAACAGACAATAACGATACAGGTGCACTATGCGTAAACTGACACTTGCGGTAGGCAGTTCTCTTGTTCTGGCCGCCCCTTTTCTGGCAGTACCTCTGGCTCAAGCCGACGTGGTGGGCTTGGGTGCCAGCGTGAGCTACTGGGATTCTGATTTATCCGGGACTGCATCGTCTGGCAACAGCGTGGTTGATGTAGACAATGAACTGCAAATGAAAGTAGACGGCAACGCAAATGCCAGCATCTACCTCGAGCACCCGGTACCTGTGTTGCCTAATGTACGCCTGGCTTATACGCTGGTTCAGCAAAGCGGTAGAGGGACGCTTACCAATTCCTATATTAACATTGGTGCGGGTGCATCAGTGCGGTCAGATCTGGATCTGGAGCAACTGGATCTCACTTTGTACTACGAGATTCTCGACAACTGGGTAAATCTTGATCTGGGCTTGACCGTGCGGGACTTCTCGGGTGAGCTGCTGGTACAGAACATTGCAAACGCCTCCCAGGTAAGCCGAACCGAGGCCGACGGTGTGTTGCCCATGGGCTATCTCGCAGCCCGCTTCGATCTGCCGCTGACCGGTGCAGCCGTTGGTGCTGAAGGCAACTTCATCAGCTTTGATGGCGACTCCATGCGCGACTTCAACGTATACGGCCAGTACAGCATTTCATTGCTGCAACTGCGTGCAGGTTACCGCCAGATCGCGATAGATTATGAAGACGGTGACGACGCTTTCGATGTGAAAATCGACGGACCTTTCATCAGTGCGGGCGTCACGTTCTAAAGCTAGTAAACGCGGTTTTAAAAAGGAGCGAAAGACTTGAAGATTCTGGTAACGGGCACCGCCGGGTTCATCGGCGCGCAACTTGCGCATCGGTTACTGGAGCGGGGAAACGAAGTCATCGGCGTTGACAACGTCAACGATTATTACGATGTCAGTCTCAAGGAAGCCCGTTTAGCACGCCTGACCGGTTACCCTGGTTTCACCGAAGTGCGCCAGGACATCGCAGATCGTTCTGTGATGGCAGATATTTTCGCAAAGCATCGCCCCGAACGAGTCGTACACCTTGCCGCCCAGGCGGGTGTGCGATACTCACTGGAAAACCCTAACGCGTATGTGGATGCGAACCTTGTTGGCTTTATGAACATACTGGAAGGTTGCCGCCATAACGATGTGAAGCATCTGGTTTTCGCTTCAAGCAGTTCTGTCTATGGTGCGAACGAGGTCATGCCGTTTTCTGTCCATGATAACGTGGACCATCCTCTAAGCCTGTACGCGGCATCTAAAAAAGCTAACGAGCTGATGGCCCACTCATACAGCCACCTGTATGGCTTGCCTACCACTGGCCTGCGGTTCTTTACGGTGTATGGCCCCTGGGGCCGCCCGGACATGGCACCGTTTATCTTTACCAAAAAGATTCTCGCTGGTAAGCCGATCGATGTCTTCAATCATGGCCATCACATGCGTGATTTCACCTACATTGACGATATTGTGGAAGGTGTTGTCCGTACGCTTGACCAGGTCGCACTACCTAATAATGACTGGAGCGGACAAACCCCCGATCCAGGAACCAGCAAGGCCCCATATCGGATTTACAATATTGGCAGTAACAACCCTGTGGAGCTGTCTCGTTTTATCGAAATTATTGAAGAGCGAACCGGTAAAAAAGCACAGAAGAACATGCTACCAATGCAACCTGGCGATGTAGTGGCCACCTACGCAAACGTTGACGATCTGATCAGCGACGTAGGGTATAAGCCGGTAACGGGCGTCGAAGAGGGTATAGCCAACTTTGTGGGCTGGTATCGCGACTTTTACCAAGTCTGATTTAGCCGGCTATCCCAAAGCGCTGTTCCAGCCAGGCATTAATATCAGCTGATTCGTACATCCATTGTACACTGCCATCTTCGTTTTTAATCCGCAAGCAAGGCACCTTCACATTTCCGCCACCTTGCTCCAGCTCGGCCCGGTGGGTCTCATTATGCTGCGCATCCCGCTTTTCAATATTCAGGTTTAGCCGCGCGATCTGTTTGCGTACTTTGACGCAGAAAGGGCAGGTTTTGAACTGATACAGCGCGAGGTTTTCGCAGGCCGAGTTCACCTTTTTCTGTTCCTCGCCACTGCGTTCCAAAGGTTTGCCCCCTCCAAGCTTTTCGCTCAACAGCACAAAGGGCGTCAGAATAAGACGTAACGTCCGGAAAAAATAACGGATAACCACTCGCATTGAATAAACCTTTAATTTGGTACATGAATTCCAGTGGGCAGTATAAAGCAAAACCGGTATCGTTCGGGTAATCTGCTCGCGTCTATAAGAGTTTTATAAGGAACTGCAAATTGAAGTCGATTCCCCTGTGGGATTTGCCCACACGGTTATTCCTCTCTCAATTATGGACATAATCAAAGTTATACTTTCAGGGGAATGATTCAATAAATACCGCGGGGTTAACACCGGAGAACTGTAAAGTTCGCGCAAGCCTGTGGAATCGGGTCTTGAGTATACATTATCACCGCATCGAAAAAAGCTCTTGATGAAATCGGTTTTGAGAAGGGAGTGGCCGGCGGGTTATTTCAATAATTCACTTTCGAGCATTGCGCGGGCATAAAAAAAGCCAGTTCTTACGGCTTGCGCAAGTAACTGACTTTCTTTGCAGAATTGGTAGGACCACCCAGATTCGAACTGGGGACCTCTACCATGTCAAGGTAGCGCTCTAACCAACTGAGCTATGGTCCTGTGTTCTGCAACGGGGCGAAATATACTGATTCTCCCGTATCTGGTCAACCTCTTTTAGCCGGTTTCTCTTTTTCTTAGGGCGGCCCTTAGGGCTTTACTCAATGCGCTCCAGCGGTTAACGATCAGTGCCGCGAAGATCAACCCGCAGCCGGCGAGTTGGGTTGACGTCATGGTTTCACCAAACCATCCAGCGGCGAACAGGGATACCCAAACCGGTTCCAGCACCAGAATAACGGCGCCGTGGCTGTGAGTGGACAGGCTTTGTGCATAGGTTTGTACCAGGAAACGCCCAGCCGTTCCCACGACTGCGCTGGCAAGAACCCACCAGATTAACAGCGGTGGAGGGTTGCCGAACGTTGGCTGCCAGGGCTCTGTAATCAGTGATTCGACAAGGGTTCCCATTCCCACCGTAAGCAGCGCTATAGCTGTAAGGGGCAGGGCGGGGATGCGGTGCTTTTCGACAGTTTTACCCTGGCGGTCGACGACCGTGCGCTGATTCGCCGCCCGGGTGTTGAGCGTGAAATACAGCGCAAAGATTGTTGCGGCCACCACGAAGAACATCTGCCCGGCTTCAGGCTGAAAACCGTTGCGAAGGGAGAGAAGAGCCAAACCCCCGACGGCAACGGGAATGGCAAGCCAGGTACTTGCAGGTTGCGCCTCCTTGAACGCAAGGCGGGCAATAATAGGAACAATAACCACGCCCAGACTGGTAATAAAGGCACCTTCACCCATGCTGGAGCCATGAAACAGACCCATTACCCAGAAGCTCATGGCAATGCCAAATACCAGCCCAACGCCCACGCCGCGTTTGATCTGGTCCTTGCTCAGTCGCGATAGTGGCCTCCAGGCGAATACCGCAAGAAAACTGCCTGCAATCAAAAACCGCACTGCCATAAACAACAGTGGTGGCATGAGGAGTATGGCTTCTTTGGAAAAAATCCAGCTTACAGCGGCAAGAAGCGTAACGGCGACGAGAAGGAGGTCGGATTTGTGCGCGTCGAACATGGTGTAGGGGAGCACCAGAGTTAGGATACAGAGCCACCAGATTTAAGGAAGTGGTATGTCCCAACAATGTATAGTTTGCGAAGTAAAAAAGAAAGAAGGCTCGTCCGTGAGCCTGATGGAATCCCTGATGCCAATAGCTATTAATTGTTAAGCGTAGAGTACACCAGTGAAGACATATCGGTCTGGTCTGAGCCTGGAACTTCTATATACCGGTCTTTGGAACCCCAGAGCTTCCAGCATGGACGCTTGCTATAACTTCTCAGCCACAAGCCGCAGTGTCGGCGCCAACAACCACCGTATCCGATAGCGCCCGAATTCGATGCAAGTGAACAGAGTCCTGTCTTTGCCGTTGATTGATAAAGCGCAGGCTCATCTGAACCGGGCCAGTGAAGAGTTACGTCTGTGCGGTTTATTGCCTGCGAAATCAGTTTTCAGGTGGCTTTAGTATCCAATGTGTGAAAAGTCATAGGGTTCCTGTGTGATTTCGTTCAACCCAGTATAGGCAGATTATGCACAGGGCTGTATGTACGTTACATTTTCTGGTTAACTCACTTTTCAGGACAATCTTGCAGAGGCGAATACCATGCGGTACCTGCAGACATTCAACCGTCGGTTGCAGCAGATGCGCGAGGCAGGGCATTTATCCTGCCAGGATGTTGCGGAGATATGCGGCGTCGACGAGGCTCAGGTTATAAGCTGGGAGGCTGCAGATGCGAGGCAGCGCACCTATCCGGGCGTTTCAGCATTGCTGGATTTCTGTATAAAAACGGAAACGCCTCTGGAAGATCTTCTGGACCTGACCGAGACCGGAGACTGCGGGCAACTCGAGTTGCCGGGGTTGGCATTCAGCAGCAGCGACGATCTCTCCAAAGCACTGAAAGAACTGGAGCAGGAGATAAACCGGGTTCAGCTCTCGGATGAAGAGAGTGAGCTACTGCGCCGGTTCCGCAAGACAACTGCAGAAAACCGGCGCATGATTCTTCAGATTCTGGGCGCCTGAGCAGGTGGCTCGGCGGTAGCCCGTTACTTCTGCTTCTTGTAGATGTTCTCGTACACGTAGTTGGTGGCTTCTACAAACCCGTCAATACTGCCGCAGTCAAAGCGTTGGCCTTTGAACTGATAGGCCAGTACGCAGCCGTTTTTCGCCTGTTCGAGCAGCGCATCGGTAATCTGAATCTCACCATTTTTACCGGCTGGTGTACGCTCCAGAATATCGAAAATATCCGGTGTGAGAATATAACGGCCAATGATCGCCAGATTGCTCGGCGCATCCTCCGGCGAAGGCTTCTCAACCATGTCAGTGATGCGGTAAAGGCCTTCTTTCATGGACTCACCGGCAATCACGCCGTACTTGTGAGTTTCATCCGCCGGCACTTCTTCAATGGCAACAATGGAGCAACGGAACTGGTTGTACAGTTTAACCATTTGCGTCAGCACGCCGTCTTCGCCTTCTCCCGGGCCAATACAAAAGTCATCTGCAAGTATCACGGCAAACGGGTTGTCGCCCATCAGGTTCCGGCCGCTCAGAATGGCATGGCCAAGCCCTTTCATTTCGACCTGGCGGGTAAAGGCAAAGGTATTGTTCTCGATCAGATCGCGGATGGAGGCCAGCAGGCCCTCTTTGCCTGATCCCGCAATCTGATGTTCGAGTTCGTAACTGATGTCAAAATGATCTTCAATCGCTCGTTTGCCGCGCCCGGTTACAAATCCGAATTCATGAATGCCGGCTTCAGCAGCTTCTTCGACTCCGTACTGCACCAGTGGCTTGTTAACAATGGGCAGAATTTCTTTCGGCATCGCTTTCGTGGCTGGCAGGAAGCGAGTGCCGTAACCGGCGACTGGGAAGAGGCACTTTTTGATCATTTCATTCATCCTTTGGTCGGGATTCGTAGCGTTTCCATAATTTGAGGCGAGTTTACCAAGTTATTTGCCTGAGAGGAGAGGGTGTTCAGGATTCATTACGCTTTCTAATTGTAGAATCAGCTCACACTGTTTGCATAAATTGCCTTTCATATCTAATACTTAACATGCAAATGTTGCTATAACATACTGTTTTTAAGAATGTTAAAATTGTAATTTTTGGCAACTACCACTGGATTCTGACGTTGTGTTTTTTTACAGTAGCGAGGCATTTTTAATAGCACTGTAATTTTGATTTTACACTTCAATGAGGCTTTCTTGTGGGACGAACGCTGCTGGTAGCTCTGGTTTTTGGCATTTTTGCCGGCCAGGTTTCAGCGAACAACGTAAGCTCGTCTGCCGATTCCCCCTTGTGGGATCTGTATCCTGCAGATCTTCTTCAGTCGGTTACCCGTTACGTTGCTTCCCATTTAGAGTTTTCTGGAGATTCCAGCCAGACCACCGACAAAGCGGATGGTCGCATTAATGTCACGAGCAATAATCTGATTTGGTCCCAGCACGTGATCGGTCTGAATTTCAGCGATTCCGTTGCCCGGCAGGGCAGTGCCGAGTCCACAACGCTTGCGTTGCGATACGCCTTCCCGCTGGCAGGCAGCGACTTTCGGATAGATCTTGAAAACAGGGATTATTCCGGTGCGGTAAACGGTTCGGGGCAGCGTTATGACACCAGGGGAGAGCGCCGCAACCTGAAGGTAACGGGTAACCGTTCGCTCTGGTCGTGGCAGGGTGTTGAGATTGGGGGCGTTTTTTCCCACACCCGTGGCAAGAGCAGCGCGTTTGAAGATTCCGTGTGGGTTGAGGATTCCACTCGCCAGCTCTCAAGTTTTGGGCTTCAAGGTTCAGCTTCGCGGGAGTTATTCGGGGGGCTTTACGTAACCACATCCCTGACAGCCATTGGCGGGCTGGATTCTGAAGAGACCATAAGCGCATCGGGCCAAAGCCGTGATGCGGATGGCTTCCACAAACTGGCCGTGGCGGCCTCTCTTAGCCGGGAAGTACTGAGCTGGAATCTCGGGCTGAACGGGCGCTATCAGTTTGCACCCGAAGACCTGCCATCCTCCGAGTATCTTGGTATTGCGGGCCCGAGCATGATGCGGGGGTTTAATGGTCAGTCGGTGCGTGTGGCCAAAGGTGGGTGGCTGCGGATGAATGCCCGCAGCCCAAGCTATCATTGGCCGTTTGCATCCGAACTTAACTCCGCCATCACGTTTTCCTTACTGCAGGGCTGGGCGCCATATTCGGCGGCCCAGTCTGACCGATTTGGCAGTACCAGCACCGGCGAAATCTCTCTGCAGCTCTACTCCCGGGATTTTTATGCCGACATGAGTATTGGCCAGATGCTCAACGCATCCAATGCGGCACTGCTGATGCCCACCAGCCCGGATCTTTCATTCTCGATTTCGGTCGGCATCTGAGCACCGATCCCTCTGCCAATCTGTTGTCTTTCTAATCCCTTGTTACCAAGATGTCACTTGAGGCCTGCTGCATAGCAGGTGTTACATTTACAGGTTGGTTTACAAGGGATTTCGCGATGATTGGACCACGGCTGCCCGTATTGTTGTTTGTTTTCGTTCTGATGGCGCTTTCCGGTTACGCTCAGGCGTTCGGCTTCAAAGATATCACTGAAAAAGCCAAAGCCCTGGCTGGAGAGACCTATCAGAGGCCAGCGCAGGCGCCCGATTTTCTCCGAAACCTGAGCTACGCAGATTACCAGTCGATCCGCTTCAATCCCGATCAGAGTCTTTGGCGTTCTGGCGGTTCCCGGTTTCAGGTAATGATGATTCCCCAGGGCAGCTTTTACACCAATGCGGTCCAGCTCAATGTTATCGACAGCGAAGGTGCGCGTCCGATCGGGTTTGATAAAAGCCGGTTTGATTATCCCAGCCCTGAGCTTGCCAAGCGCATTCCTGCCGACCTGGGTTACGCCGGCTTCAAGCTAACCTATCCCTTGTCTGATAAGGGCGTGCAAAAACAGTTTCTGGTGTTTGGCGGCGCAAGTTACTTTCGTGGTGTCGGTGCGAGTCAGAACTTCGGGCTTTCAGGCCGTGGAATAGCGGTCGACACCGGCCTGCCATCCGGTGAGGAGTTCCCGGCATTCACCGAGTTCTGGATGGAACACCCCAAAGCAGACAGCGACGTCATGGTTGTATACGGTCTGTTGGACGGCCCAAGCCTCACGGGCGCATACCGCTTCGAAATCCATCCGGGCAAAAACACCAAAATGGACGTGACTGCGGAGCTGTTTTTCCGGGATGACATCGAGCAGTTGGGCCAGGCACCGCTCACATCCATGTTTTACTACGGCGACAACACGCTGCGTCCGCGTGGAGAGTGGCGCCCTCAGGTGCACGATTCCGATGGTCTGCTGATCAACGACGGCGAAACCGGTGAATGGCTCTGGCGCCCGCTGATCAATCCCGCCGAACTGCAGTTGAGTTACCACCATGTACAAGACCTGAACGGCTTCGGGCTGATTCAGCGCGACCGAAAATTTGACGACTTTCAGGATAGCGAAGCCCGCTATGACCGCCGGCCAAGTATGTGGGTAAAGCCTCTTGGCGAAGACAATGAGGGCTGGGGAAAGGGGAAAGTCGTGCTTGTTGAAATCCCTTCCCGCTCAGAAACCAACGATAACATTGTGGCCTTCTTCAAGTCGGATCAGCCCGTAAAAGCCGGTGAAACCCGCCGACTGAAATACTCAGTGGGCTTTGGTGAGCCTGAAATCACCGGCCAGCCCAGTGGCCGTGCCGTGAGTACTTTTGTGGGCAAGGATACGGTGAACGATAAATCGGGTGACGCCTTGCGACTGATTGTTGATTTTAAAGGTGGTGAGCTCGCCGGGCTTCGTCCGGGCGCTGCGGTTGTCAGCCAGGTTAGTGGTGGTGAAGGCGTTGAAGTGATTGAGCATTTTGTTGAGTACCTTGAGGTCGCCGATGTATGGCGCCTGTCGATTCTGGCCAAACCGCCAGCAGAGAAACCGCTCACTTTGCGGGGTTTGCTGAACAAGGATAGCGAGCCTGTGACGGAGACGTGGACGTATCTGCTTGGGCCGGCCACAGACCTTCGCGGAAAACCTCAGTAACGAAGCACTGGTCAGATCAACTGTAATAGCCCACAGCCATTAACAGGCAGGGAGACGAACATGGAAGAAATTTCCTTCCAGCATGTATTCAGCCGTGTGTATAACTATCTGTGTGAGGCAGGTGTCGAAATGACCAGTGATCGCTGCCGCCAGATGTTGCAGCTCATTGACGATGCCGTAGCCGAGGACGGTGAGATCTCGGGTGACGCAACGGGCGAGCGTGGGTATGGCGCGCGCCTGTTGGAAAGCACCATGAGCAGATTGCCGGACTACTTCACGATTCCAGAGGCATCGACGCCCACCGTAGCTCCACCTCTTTGCCGTGGCAGCATTGGGTACCGCACCCGTGGATAGCACGAAAACGGACAACCCCGTGAAGCATCGTTGGCGAAGGGTTGCGAACCTGCGCCGCGCTGTGTTGATGCTGTTTGTTTTCGGTCAAACCGCTGTTGCGTCTTATTACCTGCTCTGGGTTCTGCCATATCACGGTGGCACCCCGCTGGAAATCAGTATGCTGGTGCTTTTTGCCATTCTTTATGCCTGGATTGCGGTCGGGTTCTGGACGGCAGTATTCGGGTTTGTGATCCGGCTGATGGGCGGTGATCGTCACTCAATTCTTAAGCGCCACACGGAAGCCGAGTTACTGGAAACGCCGCTGGCGAAAACCGCCGTTCTGCTGCCAATCTATCACGAGCCTGTGCACTGGACGCTAAGCGGACTTAAAGCCGTGTACCGTGACATCGAACGTACAGGCCAGATCGAACACTTTGAGTTTTACATACTCTCTGACAGCCGGAATCCCGACGTATGGTTGGAAGAGCAGGTTGCCTGGAATCAATTGGTTAAAGATCTTGGAGGTGAGGGCAGGATTTTCTATCGCCGGCGCCCGGTGAACCTCAATTACAAAAGCGGCAACGTAGCCGATTTTCTTCGCCGCTGGGGCAAGCGCTGCAAGTATATGGTGGTGCTGGATGCCGACAGCCTGATGACCGGCAGCACCATAGTGCGCATGGTTCGGCTCATGGAACGTGAGCCCGGCGTGGGGATTCTGCAAACCAACCCGAACATCATCAACGGCCAATCACTGTTCGCCCGGATTCAGCAGTTCGCCAACCGGTTCTATTCCACGTTGTTTGCCAATGGGCTGGCGGCAATCCAGATGGGAGATGCCGCATTCTGGGGCCATAACGCCATTCTTCGTATTGAACCCTTCATGAACCACTGCGGGCTACGCAAGCTACCCGGTATCGGGATCTTTGGCGGGCCAATCATGAGCCACGATTTTGTTGAGGCTGCGTACATGGGGCGAGCCGGCTACGAAGTCTGGCTGGAGCCGGGACTCGGCGGCAGTTATGAAGAGTCCCCACCTACGTTGGCCGACGAACTGTCGAGGGACAGCCGCTGGGCGAAAGGCAACCTTCAGCACCTGTGGGTTATGTTGCGGGAACCCGGGCTGCGCTTCGCCCACCGCATGGCGTTTCTGAACGGCATCATGGCCTACGTAGCGTCACCGCTGTGGCTGGGCTTTCTGATTCTTACCACGATTGCAGCTGCCCAAATGACTCTGTCGCCCATCGAGTATTTTCCCGATGGTCATCAGGGTCTTTTCCCTCTGTGGCCGGAGTGGAGGCCCGAGTGGGCGCTGGGTCTTGCCCTGAGTACCTTGGCCCTACTGTTTCTGCCCAAATTTCTGGCCATTCTCGACGCGATGATTCACAGATTCACCAAAGAGTTCGGTGGTCTGTTCCGTCTGTTCTGCAGCGTAATACTGGAAATTATGATTTCAGTGTTACTGGCGCCGGTGCGCATGTGGGCACACAGCCGCTACGTAGTCTCGGCTTTGTTGAACGTTTCCCTGCACTGGGCGGGACAGAACCGCACTGAGGAAACAGGTTGGAAGGAAGCCCTCATTACCCAGCTACCCGGGATGTTACTGGCTGGAGGCTGGTCCGCATTTGCCTGGAGCCTGGATACCATGTTTTTCCTATGGTCGTTGCCTGTTGCCCTGCCGCTGATTCTGGCGGCGCCGACGGCCGTGTATCTAAGCCGGAATTCACTTGGCCAGGCTCTGAAAAAGTGCAGGCTCCTGCTTATACCTGAGGAAAGCATTGCCATGTCGCTTCTTGAAGACGCTGTCTGGTATCGCTCCCGTGAGCTTGCAAATCCAACCCTTACGCCGCTTGAACAAGCCGTGCTGCGGCTTGATCACAATCGCCTGCACCAGGCGTTGGCGTGGGACCACAGGCATGGCTCGCGAACGGCGGAGCTGGAGGCGTGCGTGGCCCGGTGCCTCAAAGAAGGGCCAGAGGCGCTTTCACGTTCCGAAATGAGCCAGATCGCCCGAGACCGGCAATCACTCAAAGCACTGCATGAGGGGGCCTGGCGTGCTACGCCTGGCAGCTTCTGGGGCCGCTGCATAGCGGCGGCTGAGCGCTCAAGCCAAATAAAGTGAGGAGGAGAACGGTTATGGATCGACGTACGCTTATAAAAACGCTGATAGCGGGGCTTGGAGCCAGTGCTCTGCCGCTTGCACCCCTCGCTTGGGCGCGTGAATCGGAGATAAGCAGCGATAATAGCGGAAAACCCTTCAGTTACGCCTGGCTGAAAGGCTACGCGCGGGAACTGGCTGTTCACCCATATATATCTCACGAAGGTGAGTTGCCTCAGAGCCTGAAACAGCTCTCCTGGGACGACTACCAGGCTATCCGGTTCCGCAAGGATCACGCGTTGTGGGCTGACAGCGATTCTGCCTTTCAGGCACAGCTGTTTCATCTGGGGCTGTATTTTCAGTCTCCAGTCACCATTCATGAGGTGATTGACGGCAAGGCAACCACGCTTCGCTACAACCCCGAATTTTTTGATTACGAAAGCGAGCAGCCCCTTGGCAATCTTCCGGGCGACCTTGGCTATGCCGGCTTTCGCCTGCATTACCAAACCAACTTCTCCCTGGATTTTGCGGCTTTTCTTGGTGCCAGCTATTTCCGCGCGGTGGGTTCTGAAATGCAGTACGGGATGTCTGCACGGGGGCTTGCTATTGATACTGCCGTAAACGGAGAGGAGGAGTTTCCACGGTTCAGTGCTTTCTGGCTCGAAAAACCGCAGCCGGGGAGCCAGGTAATGCGGGTATGGGCGTTGCTTGATTCGCCCAGCACTGCCGGTGCCTACGCCTTCGTTCTCGACCCGGGCAGCAATATGGTAATGGATGTCGATGTTGCGCTGTATCCACGTACTGAAATGAAACGGGCCGGCATTGCGCCCCTCACAAGCATGTATCAGGTAGGTGAAAACAACCGGCGTGTGGATTACGACTGGCGCCCGGAGATCCACGACTCTGACGGCCTGGCTATGCTTTCGGGCAGCGGCGAATGGCTTTGGCGCCCACTGGAGAACCCGGCTCATCTGCGCTTCAACAGTTTCAGTGATAACAATCCTCAGGGTTTCGGTTTGCTGCAGCGTGATCGGAATTTTGACCACTACCAGGACGATGGCGTGTTCTATGAACGTCGCCCCAGCGTATGGGTGCAGCCGAAAGGCGAGTGGGGCAAGGGCAGTATTGATCTGGTGGAGATCCCGACCGTGGATGAAACCTTCGACAACATCGTTGCCTTCTGGCATCCAGAAAAACCGCTGAAGCCTGAACAGGAATATCTGTTCTCCTACCGGTTGCACTGGGGTGAGCGGGCGCCGGTGAATCCGCGAGAGCTTGCGACCGTGCAGGCAACGCGCACCGGGCTGGGCGGCGTTGTTGGCCAGAAACGGGAATACTTCTCCTGGCGTTTTGCGGTGGATTTTGTCGGAGGCGTGCTGGATATGCTGGGCAGTGATGCCGAAGTTGAGGCTGTCATCAGCGCAAGCCGGGGGGGCGTGGAAATTACCTCTGCCCGGCCATTGTTTGCAATCGACGGTTATCGGGCCATGTTTGATCTGGTTCCGGGGGATTCTGAAGAGCCCATTAATATCCGGCTGTATCTGCGCCTGGGCGATGAGCCGCTCACAGAAACCTGGGTATACCAATATTCACCGCCACCCATGTCTGAACGCAGGCTCTATTGAGGCGTGCCCTATTACGGGGCTGGCTCTTGTGGATTGTTGACAATATACCTAGAGATTTGTTGACAAAGTAGACTTTACGGGATACTTTTGTCGATATTACATCCAGATTGTCGACAAACTATGCCGGATATCACGTCTCAAACCTACACTCGCGCTGATGAAGCCTTTGACTGCCTGCAAACAGCAATCGTTAAAGGAGATTTGGCGCCGGGTGACAAAATTGGTGAGCTGGATCTCTGCTCCCGCTTCGAACTGACGCGCGGCCCGCTTCGAGAGGCCCTTGGCCGTCTCGAATCCCGCGGGCTACTGGTTCGTCGGCCCCATGCTGGCGTGAAAGTTGTCGCTGTAAGCGCGTCGGAACTGGTTGAGCTGTACCGCATACGGGAAGTTATGGAAGGCCTGGCCGCGCGCCAAGCCGCTGAGCGCATGACTGACCAGGAAATTGCCGACCTTCAGGCCACTCTGGATTCCCACGAAGCCATGATCGACGAAGCCCGTGGCCAAGCCTATTATCAGGCTGAAGGGGATTACGATTTCCATCACCGTATAGCCACCGGCAGCCGAAATACCAAACTGGCCCAGATGCTCCTGGGCGATCTCTATTACATGGTGCGGATGTACCGCTACCGGTTAAGCACCTCTGCCGGTCGCCCCCACCGTGCTCTTGGCGAACACCGCCGAATTGTTGAAGCCATTGCCCTGCGTGATGGTGAACTCGCAGAATTTCTGATGAAAAGACACATCAACGCCGCTCGTAAAAATATCGAGAAGCAAATTCAGGAAGGCATTTTAACTATCTGACAAGAGAGGAATAAACATGTCCAATAAGCTCTCCCCGGGCGCGCGTTTCCGCAAAGCCCTGAACGACAACAAGCCCCTGCAGATTGTAGGCACGATTAACGCATACGCTGCCATGATGGCGGAAAAAACAGGGCACCAGGCTATCTATCTCTCCGGTGGCGGCGTGGCGAACGCCTCGTATGGCCTGCCGGACCTGGGGATGACCAGCCTGAACGATGTGGTAGAAGACGTGCGCCGCATTACCGCAGCAACCGACCTGCCGTTGCTGGTAGATATTGATACTGGCTGGGGTGGGGCGTTCAACATCGCCCGCACGATCCAGCAGATGGAACGTGCCGGCGCAGCGGCTGTGCACATTGAAGACCAGGTAGCCCAGAAGCGCTGCGGACACCGCCCGAACAAGGAGATTGTTTCCAAAGAGGAAATGGTTGATCGCATCAAAGCGGCTGCAGACGCCAGGGTAGACAAAGACTTCTTCATCATGGCCCGCACCGATGCCTTCCAGAAAGAAGGTCTGGAAGCAGCTATTGATCGCGCCAAAGCGTGCATCGAAGCCGGTGCCGATGGCATTTTTGCTGAAGCGGTTACCGAACTGGAACACTACAAGGCATTCTCCAAAGCCCTGGGTGACGTTCCACTGCTGGCCAACATCACCGAATTTGGAGCCACGCCGCTTTATAACCGTAAAGAGCTTGGCGAATCCGGTGCTGCCATGGTGTTGTATCCATTAAGCGCCTTCCGCGCCATGAATAAAGCCGCGGTAACGGTTTACCAAAGCATTCTGGAGAAGGGCGATCAGAAAGACGTGGTGGATCTGATGCAGACCCGTATGGAACTCTACGATTACCTGAACTATCACGATTTCGAGCAGAAGCTGGACCAACTGTTCCAGCAGTCCAAGGGCTGATCAAGGCCTGATAGCGCATTGTTTTGACCACCGGGTTTCTCGAACGAGACCCGGTCAATCATAGATATAGAGAGAGAGCACCCATGGCTGAAGAAAAAAAATCAGGTGGCGCAGGTCTGCGCGGTCAGGTCGCCGGTGAAACGGCACTGTGCACCGTTGGTCAAACCGGAACCGGCCTGACCTATCGCGGTTACGACGTGAGCGACCTGGCGGGCAACGCCCAGTTTGAAGAAGTAGCCTACCTGCTGCTGCGCGGCAAATTGCCGAACCAGCAGGAGCTGGATGCCTACAAGAAAAAACTTCAGAGGCTGCGTGGATTGCCTGACGCCCTGAAGACCGTTCTGGAAAACATCCCTAAGGACGCCCATCCCATGGACGTAATGCGCACCGGCGCCTCCATGTTGGGTACCCTGGAAACCGAGCAGGATTTCAGCGAACAGGACGACAGGATCGACCGCTTGCTGGCGCTGTTCCCGTCTATCATCACCTACTGGTACCGTTTCGTCCACGAAGGCGTGCGCATTGAAACTGACAGTGATGTAGATTCCATCGGTGGACATTTTCTCGATCTGCTGCACGGCAAAAAGCCAAGTGAGCTGCATGAGCGGGTGATGAATGTATCCCTGATTCTGTATGCCGAGCACGAATTCAACGCCTCCACCTTCGCCGCGCGGGTATGTGCCTCGACGCTGTCAGATATCCACAGCTGCGTAACTGGCGCGATCGGCACCCTGCGTGGCCCGCTGCACGGCGGTGCCAACGAAGCGGCCATGGAGCTGATTCAGAGTTTCAAGAGCGCCGACGAAGCCGAAGAAGGCCTGATGGGCATGCTGGCACGTAAGGAAAAGATCATGGGCTTCGGCCACGCTGTCTACACCGAGTCGGATCCCCGCAACGTGATCATCAAGAAGTGGTCCGAAAAACTGTCCAAGGAAGTAGGCGACACGGTTCTTTACCCGGTATCAGTGCGTTGCGAAGAAGTCATGTGGCGCGAGAAGAAGCTGTTCTGTAACGCCGATTTCTTCCATGCGTCGACTTACCACTTCATGGGCATCCCGACTGAACTGTTCACGCCGATTTTTGTAATGTCCCGCGTATCCGGCTGGACTGCCCACGTGAAAGAGCAGCGGGCCAATAACCGGATTATCCGCCCGAGTGCTGATTACACTGGCCCGGATCATGCTGAATGGCTACCGATTGATAAGCGGGCTTAATTGAATCGCCCTCCCCCTCTCCCTAACCCTCTCCCGCAAGGGGAGAGGGGATAATTGAATATAGAGTACCGCCCATGAACACAAATTACCGTAAGCCCCTACCAGGTACCGACCTGGATTATTTCGACACCCGCCAGGCCGTGGAAGACATTCAGCCCGGCGCCTACGACAAGCTTCCGTACACCTCCCGAATCCTGGCAGAACAGCTCGTCCGCCGCTGCGATCCGAATGCACTGACGGATTCCCTGAAACAGCTCATCGAACGCAAGCGCGATCTTGATTTCCCCTGGTACCCGGCTCGTGTGGTCTGCCACGACATTCTGGGCCAGACCGCCCTGGTGGATCTGGCTGGTCTGCGTGATGCCATTGCCGAGAAGGGCGGTGACCCCGCCAAAGTGAACCCGGTGGTTCCCACGCAGCTAATCGTGGATCACTCCCTGGCCGTTGAACACGCCGGCTTCGAGGAAGATGCGTTCGAGAAAAACCGCGCCATCGAAGACCGCCGCAACGACGACCGCTTCCACTTCATCAACTGGACCAAAACTGCATTTAAGAACGTGGACGTAATCCCGCCCGGCAACGGCATCATGCACCAGATCAACCTGGAGAAAATGTCCCCGGTAATTCAGGCGCGTGCCGATGGCGAAGGTAAGCGCGTCGCCTTCCCGGACACCTGCGTAGGCACAGACAGCCACACCCCGATGGTGGATGCCCTGGGCGTTATCTCCGTGGGCGTTGGCGGCCTCGAAGCCGAGAGCGTTATGCTTGGCCGCGCCTCCATGATGCGCCTGCCGGATATTGTGGGTGTTGAGCTCACCGGCAAACTGCAGCCGGGCATTACCAGTACAGACATGGTACTGGCCCTGACCGAGTTCCTGCGTAAGGAGCGTGTTGTGGGTGCCTATCTGGAATTCTACGGCGAAGGCGCAGACAGCCTGACCATAGGTGACCGCGCTACCATCTCCAACATGACACCGGAATACGGCGCTACCGCAGCCATGTTCTACATTGATGGCCAGACCATCGACTACCTGAAGCTGACCGGCCGTGAAGACGAGCAGGTGGCACTGGTAGAGCAGTACGCCAAGCACACTGGTTTGTGGGCAGACGCTCTGAGAACCGCCGAATACGAGCGCGTTCTGACGTTTGATCTCTCCACCGTTACCCGCACCCTGGCAGGCCCCTCCAACCCGCACGCGCACTTGCCGACCTCCGAGTTGAAAGAGCGTGGCATTGCTGGCGAGTGGGAGTTGGAAGAAGGCAAAATGCCTGATGGCGCCGTTATCATCGCGGCCATCACCAGCTGCACCAACACCAGCAACCCGCGCAACATGGTGGCTGCCGGCCTGATTGCTCGCAACGCCAACAAACTGGGCCTGACCCGCAAGCCGTGGGTGAAGTCCTCTCTGGCGCCGGGCTCCAAAACCGTCAAAATGTACCTGGAAGATGCCAAGCTGCTGTCCGAACTGGAAAATCTCGGCTTCGGCGTGGTGGCGTTTGCCTGTACAACTTGTAACGGCATGAGCGGTGCGCTGGATCCTGTCATTCAGAAAGAAGTCGTTGACCGCGATCTATACGCGACGGCGGTGCTTTCCGGTAACCGTAACTTCGATGGCCGGATTCACCCCTACGCCAAGCAGGCGTTCCTTGCGTCACCGCCTTTGGTAGTGGCCTACGCGATTGCAGGAACCATCCGCTTCGATATCGAAAAAGATGCGTTGGGCTACGACAAAGACGGAAACCCCGTCGCCCTGAAGGACATCTGGCCGGATGACGCCGAAATCGACGCCATCGTGAAACAGTCGGTGAAGCCGGAGCAGTTCCGCAGCACCTACATTCCCATGTTCGACATCACCCGCGATGCGCAGGCCAACACCAATCCCCTGTATGACTGGCGCAAGATGAGTACTTACATCCGTCGCCCACCATACTGGGAAGGCGGTATGGTCGGCGAGAAGATGCTCAAAGGCATGCGCCCGCTGGCCGTGCTGCCAGACAACATCACGACAGATCACCTGTCGCCGTCCAACGCCATCATGATGGACAGCGCCGCCGGTGAATATCTGCACAAAATGGGTGTGCCGGAGGTCGACTTCAACTCCTACGCGACCCACCGTGGCGATCATCTGACCGCACAGCGAGCCACCTTCGCCAACCCGAAACTGTTCAACGAAATGGTGTTGGATGAAAACGGCAAAGTGAAGCAGGGCTCCCTGGCGCGCATCGAGCCGGAAGGCAAGGTCACTCGCATGTGGGAAGCCATCGAAACCTACATGGAGCGCAAACAGCCGCTGATCATCATCGCCGGTGCTGACTACGGTCAGGGCTCGTCCCGTGATTGGGCAGCGAAAGGTGTCGCTTTGGCGGGTGTTGAAGCCATTGCCGCTGAAGGATTTGAGCGCATTCACCGTACTAACCTGGTGGGAATGGGCGTTATGCCCCTGCAGTTCGAGGAAGGCACCACGCGCAAGACCCTCAATATCGACGGTACTGAAACCTTTGATGTGGAAGGTACGGCTGCGCCCGGTGCCAAGCTGACTCTGGTCATGCATCGTAAAGATGGAAGCTCTGAGCGAGTGCCGGTGATTTGCCGGTTGGATACTGCAGAGGAGTTGTCTATTTACTCCGCTGGCGGTGTGCTGCAGCGGTTTGCTGAGGACTTCCTTCAGTCGGAAGGCGCGGCGTGAAAAATGGGGCCTGGAGCTTCCAAACCCAGGCCCCGCCTTCAAAATCCTTATTCGATTATTGAGAGCATCTAAATGACTTACGCTCCCCAAATCAAAATCCCCGCCACCTACATGCGTGGCGGCACCAGCAAAGGCGTGTTCTTCCGCCTGAACGATCTCCCGGAAAAGGCCCAAACACCTGGCCAAGCCCGGGACAAGCTACTACTGCGAGTAATCGGAAGCCCCGACCCCTACCAAAAGCAAACCGACGGCATGGGCGGCGCCACATCGAGCACCAGCAAAACCGTCATCCTGAGCAAAAGCACCCAACCGGATCACGATGTGGATTACCTGTTTGGGCAGGTGAGTATCGATAAGCCCTTCGTGGATTGGAGTGGCAATTGCGGCAACCTCACTGCGGCCGTGGGCGCTTTTGCCATCAACAGCGGCTTCGTCGCAAAAGATCGAATCCCCGAAAACGGCACGGCAGTCGTGCGTATCTGGCAAGCCAATATCCGCAAAACCATCATTGCCAATGTCCCCGTCACTAACGGTGAAGTGCAGGAAACCGGCGATTTTGAGCTGGACGGCGTGACTTTTCCTGCGGCAGAAGTGCAGGTTGAGTTCATGGACCCGGCTGATGGCGAGGGCTCCATGTTCCCTACCGGCAATCTGGTGGATGAACTGGAGGTGCCGGGCGTTGGTACTTTGAAAGCCACCATGATCAATGCCGGCATTCCAACGGTCTTCATCAACGCGGATGCGGTTGGATATACAGGCACGGAGCTGCAAGACGACATCAACAGCGATCCCGAAGCCCTGGCGATGTTCGAAAGCATTCGTGCTCACGGCGCCTTGAAAATGGGGCTGATTCAGAACATTGACGAAGCCGCCGCCAGGCAGCACACACCAAAAGTTGCTTTTGTAGCCCCAGCGGCGGACTACACTGCATCCAGTGGCAAGAGGATTGGCGCAGGTGATATCGATGTCCTGGTGCGTGCGCTCTCAATGGGCAAGCTGCACCACGCCATGATGGGGACAGCAGCGGTGGCTATCGCGACCGCAGCAGCCATTCCGGGAACACTGGTAAACCTGGCAGCAGGCGGCGGTGATCGCACCTCAGTCACCTTCGGTCATCCGTCAGGCACTCTTCAGGTAGGCGCAGAAGCAAAAGAGGTGAGCGGCCAGTGGACAGTCACCAAAGCCATCATGAGCCGCAGCGCCCGCATTTTGATGGAAGGATGGGTGAGGGTGCCGGGAGATAGCTTCTAGCAGTAAGCGAAAAAAGAAAAGGGTTATAGGCTCCTTTAGATCTTTGGGCGTTAAGTTTGCTAGGCTGTATTAAGCAGACATCCTAATCGAAGGAGCCGGTATCATGTCAGCAACATTTGATCTTAACGAACGCCCTGATTACGACGAAGCCCTCCAGAAGATCGCCGATTACGTCGTCACCTATAAAGTAAAAAACAAAGAAGCCTGGAACACGGCGCGCCTTTGCCTTATGGACACGCTCGGCTGCGGCCTGCTCGCGTTGCGCTTTCCGGAATGCACCAAGCATCTCGGGCCGATTGTAGAGGGCACTGTTGTGCCCCACGGCTCCCGGGTTCCGGGTACGTCATTCCGCCTTGATCCCGTGAAGGCTGCCTGGGATATCGGCTGCATCGTGCGTTGGCTGGATTATAACGACACCTGGCTGGCGGCCGAATGGGGGCACCCTTCGGATAACCTGGGCGGAATTCTGGCGGTGGCGGATCACCTGTCCCAGAAGCGCGTTGCAGAGGGCAAAGAGCCGCTTACCATGCGCGAAGTTCTGGAAGCCATGATCATGGCTCACGAGATTCAGGGCGTGCTGGCGCTGGAGAACTCCTTCAATCGGGTAGGGCTGGATCACGTCGTGCTGGTAAAAGTCGCCTCCACGGCGGTTTCCGCCAAGCTCATGGGTGCCACCCGCGAGCAGTTGTTGTCAGCGCTCTCTCACGCCTGGGTCGACGGGCAGGCTCTGCGAACTTATCGTCACGCTCCGAACGCAGGTTCCCGTAAATCCTGGGCCGCCGGTGATGCCACATCCCGGGCCGTTCGCCTTGCGGACATTGCCATGCGCGGCGAAATGGGCATCCCCAGCGCTCTGACAGCCCCGCAGTGGGGCTTTTACGATGTTCTATTCAGCAAAACCAATAAGGATCAGGCTCTGAAGCCGGAAGACAAGCGCGAATTTTCGTTACCTCAGGACTTCGGTTCCTACGTAATGGAAAACATTCTGTTCAAGATTTCCTTCCCTGCAGAATTTCACGCCCAAACGGCCGCAGAGGCGGCTGTAACGCTTCATCCACAGGTCAAAGACCGGCTAGACGAGATCGACCGAATCGTTATCACCACCCACGAGTCCGCCATTCGTATTATTTCGAAGAAAGGCAAACTGGCAAACGCGGCTGACCGCGATCATTGCCTGCAGTATATGGCTGCTGTGCCGCTGATTTTTGGCAACCTCAACGCAGAGCACTACGAAGACGGCTTTCATGAAGCCAACCCGTTAATAGACACGCTGCGGGAAAAGATGGAAATCATTGAAGACGAGCGGTACACCCTGGAATACCTGGAGGCAGATAAACGCTCTATCGCTAACGCCATCCAAGTGTTCTTCAAGGACGGCTCCAGCACCGAAAAGGTTGCGGTCGAATATCCCATCGGCCACCGCAGGCGCAGAAAAGAGGGTATTCCGCTGTTGGAAGAAAAATTCAAAGCGAATCTCTCGACCCGGTTTGTCGGGCAGCGGTGTCAGGAAATCTTCAACCTCTGTGATAACCAGAAAGTGCTTGAGAACACACCGGTCAATGAGTTCGCAGCGCTATTTGCTATTTAGCCGGATCCGAAACAGCCCGAGGTTTCACATCCTGCTATAACCGCGAGAGCCTTCGGCAAACTTGCGGATGCCCTTTAACCAACCCAGTTGGCCAGGAGCATCTCAGGCAAGTTCTCGAACTGCTTTGTGTTATTGGTAACGACCACTTTTTTCAGTTCAATTAAGCGTTACTGCTGGAATGCATATCCGGGTTTTACCCCGTTTTGACATAGTTGCTCTGAATGGTGTTAAAGCATGCGTCGAAAAAGGCGTAGCCAATGACGAAGGCGCAAATAACTGCTTGCCGAGGGTGAAAAAAAGCGATGGTACGTTTGTCGGTTTTGCAGATAATAACTGTCCAGTCGGGGAAGCTGGGCTGCTCTGAGCTTCCGTCCCAAGGGCAATAATGCCGTGGTTGTACAGGTCTCATATTTTTGCCCGACGACCTCGGCAACCCTCGCGTCATATATACCGTAGGGATATGCAAAATGTCTGGGCCGACGCCCCAATTGCTTCTCGATACACCGATCAGCAGATTCACACTCCTCTTCAATCTGTTCCTGGTCAAGCAGGCATAAATTGGGGTGAGATACCGTATGGTTTTCGATCTGCATGCCAGCTTCAGCGCAGGCTTCGATTTCCTGCCAATTCATCATTTCGAAGGCTGGGGCTCCAGCGGGTTGAGTGGGCCAATTATTCTTGCCGTCAACATAGCCCGTTGTCAGATAGAGATGCGATGGGACATTCGCGTCCTTTAAAACCGGTAGCGCATTTTTATAGACAGAACGCATGCCATCATCAAAGGTGATGGCGAGCGCGTTATCAGTATCCGGGCTGAGCAATTGGTCCAGGCTGCAGATTTTGACGTCGCCTTCCAGGATCTCCCTGATCATCCTGGCGAAGGTTGCGGGAGGGAAGCTGAGTACCGTGCCCCGCTCATCAATGCTGTGGAAGGTGAGGATCGCTTTCATATAAGCATCGCTTTAATGAGAGGCTGATTAATTCCGTTGCCCTTTTGCGGGGCCTGGAGCCTATACTCGCTCGTAATAACCTGATACTAGGCGAGCTTTTTTCCCAGCTTGGATTCGATCAATGCCCAGGCGAATGCGGAGGCGCTGTAGAGATAATAAAGCTGATGAAATAACAAGCCTTTCAACGCAAACCAGAATCCCTTGCGCCGATAGAACAATCGTGAAATATCCTGGTTCGCATACACCACCAATACCACAGCCAGCACAGGGTAAACCCAGGAAAGAACGCCCCCAAGCGCCAGGAGGGCTGTTAAAACCAGTAAGGCTGCCAAAACCGCCTTGACCCGCTCACGAACGCCCACGTTTAAATCGTTGTCCAGGCCTCCACGGCTTAGCATTAATCTGGCCCACGGGATTGCCCGGCAGAACACCTCAGTGTGAATAAGGTTGACGAAGCGCCACTCTTTGAGATGTGTGCACTGAAGGTCGGTCAAAAGTAACAACTTCCCCTCTTTTTCGAGCAGGCGGTAACCCAGTTCGATATCTTCAATCGAGGGGCGGTTGAACATTTCAACATCAAAGCCCCCTTGTCGCAGGAAGGGGGCTTTTCGAACCGCACCACACCCCGACCAAAATGTAGAGGCTTCTCTTCGTGCGCGCTGATGATAGTAGTGGTGAACCAAATTTTTATATTGGGACAGAAAGTTCTGGGCTGGCGGCTTGTCGTCGTAAGATCCGAATACCCCAACCACACCTGGTTCCGCGAAACCCTTCAGCAAAACCTTGGCAGCATCGTCATGGACAATCACATCAGCGTCAATAAACCACAGGATATCGCCTTTCGACTCACCCGCCGCAACATTGCGGGCAGCGCCGGGGCCAAGACGTCCTCCGGAAGGCATCACCTCTGCCCCGAGTCGACGGGCAACATCAGGTGTGTCATCGCTGGAACTGTCATCCACGACGATTACTTCAAGCACTTCACCCCGCTCTCGCATAGCCACCAGTGGCGGCAGACTCTGCTGGATAAACTCAGTGCCATTATAGACGGGCATAATGACACTGATTGACAGTGGCGTTTTGCCTTCTGCTGTTCGTTCCTGGTCATCCACGCTATACACTCCTGAAGTAATAATTCCCTTCCGCCCACTTTTCCATCTTCGAAGGAAACAGGGGAGACCGATGACGAATGAGGCTCTCAAATCACCTGCTTATTTCCTGATGTATCCGACCGCTTCACCGGCTGACCAGGCCAGTACGAAAACCAGCAGCCAGCCCATCTCACGATTCAAACCCAGGTCAAACCGTTGATCTCGGCGAGCGGCGGCCATTATTTTGCGGGTAAACACCAGCGGAATTAAAGGCGACAGGGCAATCATCATTAATCGTTTGGTGCCGCTCATCGCTTTCGCCCTCGCTATGCCGAATTCAATACCATGGCTATATCGCTGGAGTACAAACTGTTTTGCGCTATAACAGTTGTGATGGACAACGATCAGTTCGTTATCGAATTTCATCGATTTGCCCTCGGCCAGGAATCGCTCATGGAATGAGGGTTCCCAAAAACCGATTTCCAGTAAATCTTCATGGGCCAGTATATCGGCTTTACGGTAAAGTGCATTGTCAGCTGCCAGATCCTCTGCGGGCCGACTGGGCCTTGATTTGGTGTAGCGGACATAGCGTAACAGGTAAATCACCCGACCGATTCTGGTATCGTTTTCGGCATTCTCGATTGCGCCCCCAACGGCGACCTGATTCCCTTCCAGTGGATAAGCCAATAACCTTTCGAGCCAGTCGCTCGAGGGAACGCAATGGGCAGTCGTCAGCGCAACTTTCTCGGCTTGGGCCGCCCGAATTCCATCCCTCCATAATAGTGGAATCCTGCTGTCGGATTGGGCACGAACGATACGGACGTTTTGTCTGTCCGGCACGCCATCAAGCAGTGAGCTGTCACTCCCGCTACAGACCAGGAATTCAACAGCAGGATAGTTCTCTGGCTGTAAGAGGATAAAAACATTCCGAAGGTTGGCCGAGGCCATTTCTTCCGCAATTATAACGGTCAGGTCATAGTTATTTTTGGGTGACCTGTTTTCCGTATTATTAACCATTGCTCGACCGCGCGCCTTTCTGCGCTGCTGTTTCCAAATAACCCAATGCAAGCTTGGCTGCTCGCTCCCAGGTAAAGCCCTCGGCTCTTGGAACGGCAACTTTCGACAGTTGATCCCTCAGCTCGTGATCGGTTGACATCCTTAATATTGCACGGCTGATCGATTTGACGTCATAGGGATCAAAAAATACGCCTGCATCACCTACCACCTCCGGCAGAGACCCCCGGTCACTCGACAGGATAGGGGTCCCGCAAGCCATTGCTTCCACTGCAGGCAAACCGAACCCTTCAGAAAAAGAGGGCATAGCCGCAGCCATGGCATCGTTATATAAAATAACCAGATCATCGTCTGAGATAAAGCCGGTAAAATGGACCAGACCCTTTAAGCATTTGTCATTCGCCAGTTTTTGCAGCTCGTCATAGTTGGAATGAAATCCGGCCCCGCCGTAGTCGCCTACCAATACCACATGTACGTCGTCAATTTGTTGGCCTTCCCTTGCCAGCGCAAAGCCTTCCAGGAAACCTTGCAAGTTTTTATGGGGCGCCAAACCGCCGACATATACGATCAGTTTCCCCTCCTCGGGAAGACCAATTCGCCGCCGCAGGTCTTGACTCATAGTTGAATCGTCTACTTGACGAAACAGCTTGTTTGG
Source organism: Marinobacter sp. (assembly GCA_018066865.1). Lineage (GTDB taxonomy): Bacteria > Pseudomonadota > Gammaproteobacteria > Pseudomonadales > Oleiphilaceae > Marinobacter. Next base: position 36,718 of record JAGPVT010000024.1, read on the forward strand.
CGCCTCGCTGATAACATCGATCAAATCGCCTTTCACGCCAATATACTGTTCGATCTCCGCCTTCGCCGCGTGAGAAACGGTCATCACACGCTGGCATTGCCATAAGGCGAGTTTTACCTTCAGCGTCCAGAAAAGTCGCCCCTTCAAGTCAGGAAAGATCTTTTCCGGGAAGTGCTCGGCAATGGCATCGTGCAAAGTGACCACCGTGGGCAGTTTTAATGGGACGGGGAACCATGAATAAACCGCCGGGAAAAACATCAAATCAATCGGGGAGTTCGATACTGCTTTGTATAGCTGCAACATATCGCCAATAGAACGGCTATCATTGGCGACGGCGGCATCTGTCGCGGGTCGCTCGGGAAAGACCTGCACTATTTCAGTGTTGGGTAATTTCATTGACTCGTCCGGTGCCTGATCAACGAACAGGTAGAACGTGTGCTCGGAATCGAGCGAAAACATTGCGGACAATAGTTCACGTGTCATGCGGCCAAAGCCGCGCTGGTTCCACCAGCACGTCGCATCTATTCCAATTTTCATCAATGCCAATGCTCCGTGTTTTTGGCGCCGCCTCACACTGAACCAACTGCTTTGCCAGCGGACTGATGGGCCGGCCAGATCCTGCTCGGAAGGGCTTCCGTTGCGCTTCCCCGGGCCGGGAAAAGCTGGCCAAAGGAACCGGCCGATCTCCGTGAGAATCCAAGTAAAAGGGAAGAGAGCCCGTTTTTCCCGCTTGGTAAAATATCGACTTCACTATATCATCATACTTCCAGCCGCAGGGCCAAATCCTTTGCCAAGCCATCATCCTGAATAGCGGAAACATTTCTTGTTTCAATGTCGCTAACTCTGGTGCGGAGCAACGATGACCTCACTCCCTAAAAAAATCGCGCTCGTTGGGTTGGGTGCGGCAGCAAAAACCATTCACTTGCCCGCTTACAAGAAGCTCGCCAACCTGGAGCTTGTTGGTGGTCATGATCCCGCCATCACATCCACGACCGGGAAGAACGCATTTCCCTTTCCCGTATTCGAAGATGTCAATACGCTGCTGCAGCAGACTAAACCGGATATCCTGGCTATCGCCAGCCCGACCCGGTTTCACTATGAGCTGGCAGAGCAGGGACTCAAGCAGGGTTGCCATATCTTTTGCGAAAAACCCTTTACCACGACATTGGACGAAGCGCATCAGTTGATCGCCCTGGCGGAAAGGCAGCAACGCTGGATCGTTGTTAACAATGAATTTCGGTTCATGAATATTTATGAGGCGGCAAAAGATAAAATTGGCAGCCCCGAGTTTGGCGACCTACTGTTTATCAATGCCCAACAGAATTTCTACGTTAACGAGAAAACTGAGGCTGGGTGGCGCGGAAACGATCCCCAGCGCACCTGCAAGGAATTTGGCATTCATGTACTGGATCTGTGTCGTTATTTTTTTGGCGAGGAACCATTGCAGATTAGCGCCAGAATGCCAAAACCCTCTAACCCGGCCGGACCGGATTATCTGAATCTGATCCAACTCGACTTTTCCGGTGGACGCACTGCGCAGATAACGCTGGACCGGCTTACCAGAGGCAGACACCGTTATCTTGACTTAAGACTCGACGGCACCAAGGCCTCTATCGAAACAGAGTTTGGCGGCAATGTGCAGTTTACCGCTGGCATCCGCGGCGGTGACCGAAAGCCCTTTGTGGACTTTGATATTTCATTGGGCGGGAAAGCTCATCAGTATCGTGGCGAGAAGGTCAAAAAAATCGCCAGTGATCCGCTCGATATTTTTGCCAACGCCACCAGCAAGCTCCTGAAGAACTTTATCGACGCGATAGACAAGGGCAGGGTCCCCGCTTGTAGCGCACAGGACAATATCAAGACACTGGCGCTGATGCTAACGGCCTACGCTTCCAACGATCAGGGCAAGCCTATCCCGTTCGCCGAACATTGGACCTGAGGGCAAATCGAACATACGCGGATGGCCTCTGGCTTTTCTTTCGGATTTACAACGATACATGCATGCCCGGGGATGAGTTTTGATGTCGGAACGCGACCGAATGAGTATCAGGGATGACGGGCTATTTGTCTGTCCGCAATGCCGGGACAGGCTGACAAAGCAACCGGATAATTATCTGTGCTCAGATTGCAAGAGGGAGTACCCGATTATTTTCGGGATCGCTGATTTCCGCATCAGATCCGATCCTTACCTCAGCCTGCAGGAGGAACGCGCAAAAGCGAAACGCCTGGCGACGGAAATTGAGCAGAGTTTTTCCGCCATGCTGGATTATTACTATGAGATCACCGACGACGTCCCGCCAGTCTTGGCGACCCGCTATAAAGCCTATCATTACAATGGCCCTAAGCAGGCCCGCCAAAGCTTGGCACGCTTGGGTGTTGCCTCTGACGATGTCATTCTGGATGTAGGGTGTGGTACCGGAGGTGCTCTTATTGCGGCCGCAGAGAATTGCTCCCATATTTACGGCATGGATATAGCATTGCGCTGGCTCGTCATCTGCCAGCAGCGGTTGAAGGAGCAGGGGATAACAGCGACTTTGGTGTGTGCAGACATTGAGGCCTCCCCGTTTCCCGACGAGTATTTTTCAAAAATCACCGCAACCGATCTATTGGAAAACGTTTACTCGGTGGATAAAACCCTGGTGGCACTGGGAAGACTTCTAAAAGCAGATGGCAAGCTATGGCTTGCCGGCAGCAATAAATTTTGCCTTGGTCCCCACCCGAGCACCCGGCTTTGGGCTATCGGTTATTTTCCCGGAAAACTGCGTAGCCGACTGGTAAAGCGTCTGCGAGGCGTCGACTCGCTTCGCTTTATCAATTTGATTTCGCCAGGGCGCATCATCCGCTATGCTAAACGAATCGGATTGTACACCCACACGCTATCGCCAAGAATGGTGGCTCTGGATGAGGACGGACATTACCCGGCAATCGACAGACTACTGATCAAAACCTACGTCGTAGTCGCACGTCTGCCCTTATTGCGTCAGTTGCTCATATGGGTCGGGCCGGCATTTGAAATGATACTGAGAAAATCACCCTATCCAATGGAATCAAAGGGAGTTGACCAGGCATGATGCGCTTTGGACTGATAGGGCTTGGCGGTATTGGAGAAGTGCGTAAACAAGCGCTTGAGGTGTCGCCTGAATGCAAACTGACAGCCGCATTCGATCTTGATTCGGCTGCGCTGGCAAAGTTACCGGATCATGTCAGTGTGTTCAAAGACGCCGAGCAGCTCATGAAATCAGACGCTTGTGACGCGGTCATCATTTCTACACCCACCCACTTTCATAAAGACCTTGTGCTGACCGCACTGGAAAACGGTAAGCACGTTATTGTGGAAAAACCGATGGCCAGCTCACTTGCGCAATGTGAGCAAATGGTTGAAACAGCCGAACGCTGCGGAAAACTTTTGACAGTAGGTTTTAACCATCGCTATTTCGCGGCCATCCGGGATGTGAAAACCGCCATCCAAAGCGGTGCTTTAGGTAAGCTGCGCTATGTTAAAGGCTTCGCCGGGCATACCGGGCTATCAGAGTTCAAAGCGGAATGGATGTACGACAAAGATAGCATGGGGGGTGGCACGCTCATGGATAACGGCATCCATACC
>JAGPVT010000035.1 GCA_018066865.1 Marinobacter sp.
TGTTGCAGTTCGGTCACGAAAATCTTGCCATCACCAATCTTGCCGGTATTGGCAGCCTTGGTGATGGACTCGATAACCTGATCCAGAAGGTTGTCACCAATGGCAACTTCCACTTTTACTTTGGGCAGAAAATCCACCACATATTCGGCGCCACGATAGAGCTCTGTGTGGCCTTTCTGCCGCCCGAAGCCTTTGACCTCAGTGACGGTTACGCCTTGAACGCCAATCTCGGATAGTGCCTCACGGACATCATCCAGCTTGAAAGGCTTGATGATCGCTGTCACAAGTTTCATTGCTTTCTCCTTGGTAAAACTGCCCCAACATGAGAGCCCACCGGCCAGTTGTTGAGTTCGGGGTGCGACCGCTTCGCACGTCAATTGTGCGGATTGCGTACAAGAGCTTTAGCACCAGGTATGCCAACGCAAAAAAATACTTTTAATTCAATGTCTTAATTAGGTGTAGCGAAAATCTATTATAAATCAGATGGCCTGTTCATGCGCCATTATGGAGCGCCTTGCCTTCCCGTGAGCCAGATCGGAGCAGGCCTGGGAGTGCGCAAAGCTATTATAGTGCTCACCGCGCCTAGTATGGCAGGGCTGGCGGTGTGATACACTCCTGCAAATCGGCCACAACACTATTTTTTTGTTCTATCCACGGTATCAGCCGCGGCATTAGTCTTTTGGTCAAAACCGGACATTATTTTAATCAGTGAGGTGATGAGTGAAAGGTCCACAGGATATTTTCGCGCAGATACAGGGGCAGTTCGGACAGTTTGTTCCGGATATGGCGCGTGCCGCCCGGGAAGATTTTGAGACCCAGGCTCGTGCTACGGTTATGGCTGTTCTGTCGCGCCTGGAGTTAGTGACCCGTGAAGAATTCGATGCCCAACAAGCGGTGCTTATGAAAACCCGCGAAAAGGTCGAGGCATTGGAGAAAAGGGTTGCCGAGCTCGACAAGGCTTCTAAGGCGCAATAAACCTGAACGACGCCCGGCAGGAAGCCGGGGTTGGTCGGTTTATCCCGGCCCCTTTACTGATACCCACAAACCATGGAAGGTTGTTATGCTTGCCGTCGTCCATTCCCGCGCCAGCATTGGCGTTTCCGCACCCGAGGTCACCGTTGAGGTTCATCTGTCAGGTGGGCTGCCCGCGCTCACTATTGTTGGCCTGGCGGAAACCGGCGTGCGTGAAAGTCGCGAGCGTGTGAGAAGTGCCCTGCTCAATGCAGGCTTCGAATTTCCCGCTCGCCGCATAACAATCAACCTCGCCCCTGCCGACCTGCCCAAAGAAGGCGGTCGTTTTGATCTGCCGATTGCGCTGGGTATTCTTGCCGCCTCCGGACAAATCCCTGCAGAAAGCCTGTCTTCCTGTGAATTTCTCGGAGAACTTTCTCTCGATGGTGCACTTCGCCCGCTAAAAGGGGTGCTGCCCGCCGTGCTGGCTGCGCGTGGAGAGGGCCGGAGCTTGCTTGTGCCCAATGGCAACGCCGAAGAAGCAGCTCTCGCAAGCCAGGGTGATGTGCTTACGGCAGGCCACATTCTGGCAGTTTGTGAGCACCTGTGTGGCCGGGCCCGGTTGGTTCCGGTACTCCGGGCCATACCGGAATCTGCAGCTGTTTCCGGCATGCCCGACCTGGCCGATGTGCGTGGCCAGAGTGTCCCGCGAAGGGCGCTGGAGGTAGCGGCGGCGGGCGCGCACAACCTGATTTTTTTCGGCCCGCCAGGAACGGGTAAGAGCATGCTGGCCAGCCGCCTGCCCGGAATTCTGCCGGACCTGAGCGATGAACACGCCATGGAGGTCGCCAGTGTGCATTCGGTTGCCGGGCAGCCGCTAAGAGCGGGAGGCTGGCGGCAGCCCCCGTTCAGGTCGCCACACCACACCGCCTCGGCGGTGGCTCTGGTAGGCGGTGGTAGCAGTCCCAGGCCCGGAGAAATCTCCTTGGCGCATCGAGGTGTACTTTTTCTCGACGAGTTACCGGAGTTTGAGCGCCGAGTTCTGGAAGTGCTGCGTGAACCCATGGAAACCGGTGAGATTTCCATCAGCCGGGCCGCACGGCAGGTCAATTTTCCGGCACGATTTCAGGTCATTGGAGCGATGAACCCATGCCCGTGTGGCTATAGCGGGCACCCAACCATTGAGTGCCAGTGTACACCCCAGCAGGTGATGCGCTATAGGTCGAAAATTTCTGGTCCGCTTCTGGACAGGTTCGACCTGCATGTGGAAGTCCCCGTGCAAAGTGGCGATCTCCTCATGCAGTCCGGTGGTGACGGCGAACCCAGTGCGGTTGTGCGTGTGCGGGTGGCGCTTGCGAGAGAGCGTCAGGCCATTCGCGGGGGTGTTAATGCCACCTTGTCCGGGCGCGAGCTGCAGGAAGCCTGCAGTCTTGACCGTTCCGGTGAAAAGCTACTTTCCGGAGCCATGGAGAAACTTGGGTTGTCGGCCCGGGCTCTGCACCGGGTATTGCGGGTTGCACGCACATTGGCGGATCTGGATGGGTCTGATGTGGTTACACAGCCGCATTTGGTGGAGGCGCTGGGCTACCGACAGTTTGATCGCCAGACGGGAAAGAACTCTGTGGTATCCGCTTGATTCTTCCTACTCTGGTAAACTGTGTGCAAACTCCATTAACAATACCCGCAGCCTGGGGTTAAGGATTGCAGATGACTGACCAGAAAGAGCCGCACAACCTTGGCGACGAAAACGCACCGAAACAGACGGCCAGCGACTCGCCCATCACCACGCGCCGTGGTGTCCGTAGCTTTGTGTTGCGCCAGGGGCGCATGACGGAAGGCCAGAAGAAGGCTTATGAGCGCAGCTGGCCGAAGTTTGGCCTGAGCCGTGAAGATGGCATGATCGACCCGCGCCAGATTTTTGGCCGCGACGCTATGCTCAACCTCGAAATCGGTTTCGGCATGGGCCGCTCGCTAGCGGATATGGCGGAAGCTGCACCCGAGCAGGATTTTATTGGTGTGGAAGTTCACTTGCCAGGCGTGGGTGCTTTGCTCAAGGACATCGAAGATCGTGGGCTGGAGAACATCCGCGTTTACAATATAGATGCCAACGATGTGATTGATCTGTGCCTGCCGGACGCCTGTCTGGATCAGGTGATGGTGTTCTTCCCGGACCCCTGGCACAAAAAGAAGCATCATAAACGCAGGCTTGTACAGCCCGAGTTCGTGCAGCGCATCCGTCACAAACTGAGGGTGGGTGGCATTTTGCATCTGGCGACGGATTGGGAAAACTACGCAGAGCACATGATGGAAGTAATGAGTGAATCTGAAGGGTTTGCCAATACTCAGGAGCAGGGCGAATACTCACCACGTCCGGAATATCGTCCGGTTACCAAGTTCGAGAAACGTGGCGAGAACCTGGGGCATGGAGTTTGGGATCTGCTGTTTCACCGCACTAACTGATGGTGTTCTAGCCCGGTGCCAGCGGGTGGCGCCGGGCTGCCCGGACAATAACCAACCCTGCGATGCCAAGCGTCAGAGCGGTAAATTTGGCCAGCGCGCTTATGGCAGCGGCAAGGCTTATGGCGTCTGTGGGCGGCTCCAGGTTATTCAGTAGCAGAACGTTCTCCGTCACATCGGCCAGGGCGGCGCCTACAAACAGTGTGCGGATCCAGCGCGCGGCCGTCCGCTCGCGGACACCCGGCCTGTCCAAAGTGCAGTGCCGGGTCAGCAGTATCAGGGTAAGGCAGTAAACGGGGATAAACAGGAAGTCAGCCCACAGGGATAGCTTTGCCCACCGCAGCCCTTCGTTGCCCCAGCTTTGTAAGATAGCGAGCGCTTGCTCGGCGTTCCCTGCCAGTTGGAAGCTGACGATCCCCTGAAGTGCCGATCCCGTTTTCAGGGGTTGATTGATCAACAGCAGGGCTATTAGAAGAGCCAGTGTTGCAACCAGGCAAACTTTCAGGCTTTTGGGTAAAGCCGGTAATTCCTTTTCCGTGTCCATTACAGAAAACGCTCCAACAGACTGTTCAGATACCTTTGCCCCAAGGCTGTTGCCTGAAGCCGGTCACTGACCATTAGTTTATCTTCACGCAGCTTCTCAAGTTGTACCGCAATGGATGACAGGGGTAAACCCGTGCGTTCGAAAAAAAGGCTTTCATCCACACCTTTTCGCAGGCGGAGCGCATTCATGAGAAATTCCAGAGGGAGCTCTTCCGCTTCAATTTTTTCTCGCCCGGCGGTGCGGCTACCGATCCGGTTCAGGTAGGCATCCGGCTGTCGTGTTTTCCAGTAACGTCTGATAGTGCTGTCTGGAAGGCTGATTTTTCCGTGGCCACCTGCACCCAGTGCCAGATAGTCCCCAAACGACCAGTAGTTGAGGTTATGTCGTGATGCCTTGCTTTCGCGGCACCAGGCGGACACTTCATAGTCGCTGAAGCCCTGCTGATGAAGATACTCGCCGCCGCGCTGAGCAATCTCCCAGAGCAGGTCGTCATCTGGCAAGTCCGGTGGCCGGCTGTAGAATTCGGTGTTGGGCTCCAGTGTTAGCTGGTACCACGATAGATGCGGCGGTTCATGGCCCATGGCAGCCCTGAGATCTTCCATGGCTTCGCTGGGGGTCTGGCCGGGCAGGCCATGCATGAGATCCAGATTGAAGTTATCAAACCCGGCTCTTCTTGCGGCGTCGATGGCCCTGTGCGCTGCCGTGCTGTCGTGAATGCGGCCGAGCGCTTTCAGGTGAGCCGGGTTAAAACTCTGCACTCCGATAGACAAGCGATTGATACCGGCATCACGGAAGGCTTCAAACCGGCCCTCCTCCAGAGTGCCCGGGTTGGCCTCCAGTGTGATTTCCGCATCTTGAGCAAAAGTCAGGCGCTCTCTGAGCCCCCTGAAAAGCTTCCGGTAAAAATCACCGCTCATCAGTGACGGCGTTCCTCCGCCGATAAACACCGTTTCGACAGTGCGGCCTGATGCCAATTCAAGATCCTGATCCAGATCTTCGAGCACGGCATTCAGGTAGGCGGATTCCGGGAGATCGTTCTGGATAGCATGGGAGTTAAAATCACAGTACGGGCATTTGCGCACGCACCAGGGTACGTGAATGTACAGGCTCAGCGGGGGTTTAACCGGCGCCGGGGTGAGGGCAGTCACAGGCTCAGGTCTCCGCCCTGAGCTGTTCCATCAGCAATGCCAGGGCCCGGCCCCTGTGGCTTATCCGGTTTTTTTCTTCCCGGCTCAGTTCAGCAGCGCTACAGTTCCTTTCCGGGCAAAGAAAGATCGGATCGTAACCGAATCCGCCATCACCTTGCGGAGCCCGGAGTATCGATCCTGGCCAGCGACCGTGGCAGATAATCGGTGTCGGGTCGTCGGCGTGCCGGAGATACACCAGGACACAGTGAAATTGCGCACTGCGCTGGCCGTCGGGTACATCGGCCATGGCTTCCAGAAGCGCGTTCAGATTATCAAGATCAGAAGCATCGGCCCCGGCGTAACGTGCCGAGTGAACTCCGGGTGCGCCGTCCAGTGCGTCCACAGCCAGGCCGCTGTCATCCGCCAGTGCGGGTAACCCGGTTTCCCGGGAGGCATGGCGTGCTTTCAGGATGGCATTCTCTACAAAGGTAACGGCAGGCTCTTCGGCTTCGCCAACGCCCAGTTCGCCCTGGGGCACTGGAGCAAGATTCAGTGGCGCAAGTAGCTGGGTAAATTCGCTGATTTTGCCTTTGTTGTTGCTGGCAATAACAAGTTTCTCGGGCATGGTCCGCTCAATCGTTGAAAAGAGTGTGGGCGAATCGCACGGGCAAGTCCTGGCTATGCCCGGAAGGGCGAGCGGTCACGTTGAACGTCATCAATTCGGCGGAAGAATACTGGTATTGGGCAATAAAGTAGACGGAATCGCCTTCTTGAATTCTGCGGAATGCCAGAAACTTTACCTGCTGAATGTCGTTTGAAACCTTGCCTTCAACCTGGCCGGTAACTGGCTTGATAACGCCGCTTTCATCTTTATGCATGATGGCGATATTGACGATGCCAATCCCCTTGCTGCGTTGCAGATTATTGGCCTTCGCTACCTCGGGCGTCAGAAGGGTGCTGGAAAATACGCTCCAGTGCACCTCATAGTCCCCGAAGTCCTCGGATCCTGCATGGGCAGGAAGGCTGATAAGGGCAGTGAGCAAGGCCATTGCCACTAGTGTAAGAATGCCGTGCAAAGTTTTAGTTATCATTGCTTCTTCTCCCGGGTAATACGGTAAATCGCGATCTCTCCCAACAAATTGGGCCAGAAACGCGCCAACCAGTTGTTCTGGTGCTGACCGTCCACCACACGTCTGCTTTTGATTCGAATGCCTTTTTGGCGACACAAAGCTTCAAAATCCTTGAAGGTACATAGCCGTATGTTGGGCGTGTTATACCATTTATACGGAAGCGCGTCGGATTCGGGCATGCGACCACTGAGAGCCAGCCCCCAGCGCAGGCGCCAGTGGGCAAAGTTGGGGAAGGTGACTATGCCTTCATCGCCAAGGCGCAGCATTTCATCCAGTACCTTGTCTGGTCGTCGTACGGCCTGCAAGGCTTGTGTCATCAGCACAATATCAAAACTGTTGTCTTCAAAGTTGTCCAGCCCCTGGGTGTCCAGGTTCTGCTCAATCACCGAGACACCACGATTCATGCAGGTGGTTATATGGTCCGGATTGATCTCCAGGCCAAAGCCGCTGGCATTACGCTCCCGCTTCAGGAAGTCGAGCAGGGTGCCGTCGCCACAGCCAAGATCCAGTACATGATGGCCGGGCTTTACCCATTGCTGGATGATTTCAAGATCCGCTCTCATGCGCCCACCTCCCTGGCAACACGATCCATGTAGGCGGTAAAGATGTCTGTGTAGCGAGGAGTTGGAATCAGAAACGCATCGTGGCCCCAGGGCGCATCAATCTCTGCATAGCTGACCTTCCGGCGGGCTGCAATCATGGCGTTTACCATTTCTTCCGAGCGGGCCGGTGTGAAGCGCCAGTCTGTGCTGAAGGACAGCACCAGAAACTCGCAGCTGGCTTTGGCCATGGCTTTGGACAGATCGCCGCCAAATTCATAAGAGGGGTCAAAGTAGTCCAGCGCCCGGGTCATCAGCAGATAGGTGTTGGCGTCGAACACTTCCGAGAAGCGTTCGCCCTGATAGCGTAGGTAGCTTTCCACCTGGAACTCGGCGTCGTAACCAAATTTGTAGGCCTGGTCTCTCAGCTCGCGGCCAAATTTCTCGCCCATGGAGGCGTCTGAGAGATAAGTGATGTGCCCGACCATCCTTGCCAGCATAAGGCCGCGGCGGGGCAGGGTGTTGAAATCGTAGTACCGGCCGTCGTGAAATTCCCGGTCTGAGGTGATGGCCTGTCGTGCCACTTCGTTGAAGGCGATGTTCTGAGCGGTCAGGCGGGGGCTGGATGCAATGGCTACGGCATGCTTCAGGCGATCCGGGTAGTCCAGGCTCCACTGCAGTGCCTGCATGCCGCCCAGAGAACCACCCACTACGGCTGCCCAGCAGTCGATTTCGAGGCGGTCCGCGAGCAGTGCCTGGCTTTTTACCCAGTCACCAACGGTGATGACCGGGAAGTCGGGACCATAAGGCTTTCCCGTGGCCGGGTTGGTTGAGTTGGGGCCGGTACTTCCATGGCATCCACCCAGATTATTGAGGCTGACGACAAAAAAACGATTGGTATCGACGGGCTTGCCTGGCCCGATGCAGGTATCCCACCAGCCTGGTTTGCGATCATCTATGGAGTGATAGCCGGCGGCATGATGGTTTCCGCTCAGAGCATGGCATATGAGCACAGCGTTGCTGTGATCAGCGTTGAGTTCGCCATAAGTCTCCACAACCAGATCATAGCGCGCCAGTGCTTGTTCGCACGCCAGCTCTATGGGTGTTTCAAAATGGTATGTCTGTGGGGTGACTACCCCTACAGAATCCACAGGTATGGGATCAGACATCGGCGCGGAAGGTTCCTGGTTCGGTCCGTTAGTGACAGCTTTGCTGGTTGGGGCAAAAACCTCTACCAGCAAAGCAGTTTAAAGGCGGGCCGTCATGGCTGCAACCGACAGGCTGTGTGGTGGCTGGGCGGGTGATTAGATCGCGCCCGAGATATTGACCACTTTTTGCTGAATCCGGGTGGGCGCGGGTTTACGGATCTGGCGCTGCATGGCATCTGCCAATTCCAGTTGCCGGCGTAAGTCGCTGATGGTGTTGTCCAGCCGCTCACGCTCGGAACGACCGTCTCGATCACTTCTTACCATATCCCGGAGGCGTCGTATCTGATGCTCCAGTAATTGCTTCTGCTCCATGGAGTACTGCATGATCGGTAGCAGTGCTTCTGAAGGCCAGCGCTCCACATCGCTGCGCACTCGGGAATGCAGGGTTCTGGCTTCGCTGACCATCACATTGAAAAAACGCTGTACCAGAACGGACTGCTCTGTAAGCAGGTTCTTTGGGCTGCCCCGAAAGCGCCTGGCTTTTTTACGCAGTTCCCTCACAGCAATGACATGTCGGCCGGCACGCAGAGGAATGGGTTCCAGGTGCCGGGCACGGGTATCTTCGTTATATCGGCGGTAGATGGAACCTACCATTCTCTCCGCAAGGCGGCCCTCGCTGAGCAGATTGCTAAAATCGCTTTCGAGCAGCTCAAAAAACTGATCCATGGCGCTGTTCATGCCTGCCGTGGTCCAGCTTTTTGACATGCTTATGCGGATCTTCTCGGCGTGGACCTCAAAGCGATCTTCGGCTACCAGGCTTTTCAGCATGTTACCCTGAGAGCCCATCAGCCTGCGGCTTGAGCGCAGCGTGATCAGTTTCTTGTAGTAGAAGTCGTGGTCTTTCTGGGCACGATCGGCCAGCCGGGCGAGGGCTGCTTTGTCCATTGTGGTGCCGGAGCATGCTTGCGACTCTTCTTCTAGCGATTCGAGGCGGGTCTGCATAACCGCCTGGCTATTTTGCAGCATGCCCAGCAGATCATTGATCAGGCTTTGGGTGATCAGCTGTTCCTTGTGCATCAGAATACGCTGGATAATCAGTTGTTCCAGGTTGCCGATGTTGGAGCGGGTGAACAGATCGTTGTCTTTCCTGATCCTGGCGACCAGGCCCTGTTTGGCGGACAAGGGTATGACGTCTTGCTGCCGGATGCCCAGGTGGTCCGCGGTATACCCACGCACCCGCTCTATGGCTTCGTTGGTGTGCTTCTCGCCCTGAAGGTCGTCCCACAGCACGTCGATTTTGTTCAGTACGGCAAAGCGCCCTGCACGGTGATCGGCGTGTTCAGTATCTATGTACTCTTTCCAGATGGTCATGTCGCTGGCGGTAACGCCGGTATCTGCGCTGAGCACAAAAATAATGGCATGAGCTTTTGGCAGCATGCTGATGGTGAGCTCTGGTTCGGAGCCGAGAGCGTTAAGGCCCGGGGTGTCAAGAATGCGCAGGCCGCGTTCGAACAGGGGGTGGCGAATACTGATCTGGGCATTGCGCCAGGCTGGAACCAGAACATTGCCCGGGTTGTTGCGGTCATGCTCGAGCATGCCTTCGTCGAAACCGAGCGCTCGCGCCTGATCCGGGGCAACGCTTTTGACTCGGGCTACTTCTCCAAGAATTTCGCGCATGATTTCAGGATCACGCTCATCCAGCCCGTGCTTGACCCAGCGTCCCGGCTCTTTGCGTAGCTGCTGTAAGGACAGGTCACCGGTACGAGTCTCTATGGGGAGTAGCATCAGATAGTTTTCGTTGGCACTGCGGTCAAAAAACAGCTCGGTCGGGCACATGGTCGTGCGTCCGGCCTGGGAGGGCAGCATGCGCTGACCAAACTCCGAAAAAAACAGGGCGTTTATCAGCTCGGTTTTACCACGGGAATACTCGCCAACAAAGGCAATAGTGAGCTCGTCTTCAATAAGCAGCTCAAGCCCATGACGGATTCGCGTGCTGATGTCGTCAGAGAACAGGTTGTTGTCCTGTAGCCATAACCGGTACCGGCCGATCTGGCGGATCAGCTCTTTTTTCCAGTTGTGGTATGCCTCTACCTGCTGAGTCAGGTGTCCCTGGTGATTCATCGGATTTTCCTTCTACACTACTTCGGGCATTCCCCGGGCAGACTCGCTGGGATCCACGTGGTGACGAATGGTGCCGCTTGAATTAATTAATTACGGTTAATACTAGCGTGTTCCCGGAGTTTTTGCGGCTGGGTGTTTGCAGATATGTGGCAGTTGTTGACATGAGAGGGATAAAAAAGCCGCAAAATCAAAGAGGTGAAGATGCGGCTTGCAGGTCAGGCTTTTTGTGGAAAACTGTTACAGATCGTTTATTTGAGACGTGGTTTACAGTCCCAGGCCAATGGCCCCGAGGCCGACCGCGACTTTCATGTGGTCAATAACAACAGACAGCACGTTAAGGATCAGGAAAACAATAATGGGTGACAGGTCCAGTCCGCCCATGGACGGCATCAGTTTTCTCACTGGTCGCATGACAGGTTCTGTGATCTGGGCAACCAGCTGTATCGCTGGGTGACTGCTGCCTGGTGCAATCCAGCTGACGACAACAACAGCGATAACCGACCAGAAGTATATTTTGACGATCAGATCCAGAACGGCAACCGCGCCCCAAACCAAAAGTATGAGTGGGTTAAATGATGGAATACCGCCGCTAAGAGCGACAAGAATCAGAAAGAACGTGATCGCCTGAATAAGAACGGCAAGAACTAGTGCCGCACCGTCAATTCCACCCCAGCCTGGAATGAACCGGCGCAAGGGCCTGAGCAGCGGGTTGGTTGCTTTTACCGCAAACTGGGAAATCGGGTTGTAGAAGTCTGCCCGGGCCAGTTGCAACAAAAAGCGCAGCAATATTATCGTCATGTAAAATGTGGACGCGATCAGCAGGATCGTAATCAGGATGTCTGCCAGCATGTAGCCATTTCTCCGTTGTCAGTGACTGTTTTACGCTTTGCCTGCCAGTTCTTTGGCCATTTCTTCTGAACGTTTGTATGCAGCGTTATACGCTTTTTTCACCAGATCTCGCATGCCACCGTCTTCAAAGGTATTGACTGCCTGTTCTGTTGTTCCGCCCGGAGACATCACGTTTTTCTTCAGTTGGGCTGGGTCGTGCTCACTTTTGGCGGCCATTTCTGCCGCGCCTGCCATGGTCTGAATTGCAAGTTGCCGGGCAGTTTCAGGATTCACACCGGCGTCAGTTGCCGCTGCCTCAAGAGCCTCAAGCATCAGGAAGAAATAGGCCGGGCCGCTACCTGAAAGTGCCGTTACTCCATGAAGCAGCGCTTCATCATCAACCCAAACGGCAATGCCTATGCCTTCAAAAACCGATTGCACCATTTTTTTCTGGTCGCTGGTGACGCTCTCGCTGGCAAAGAGCCCTGCAGCTCCCTTACCGACCAGGGAGGGAGTGTTGGGCATTACCCGCACAATCGGAAGACCGCCGCCAAGCCATTCATCAAGCGTGTCGGCACCCAGGCCTGCGGCGATGGATACCATCAGCGGCCGGGTATTCTGGGCGATAGGTGCTATATCGCGGCAAACGTCCGCCATTGCCTGGGGTTTCACCGCAAGCACAACCATGTCTGCCTGCTGTGCGCAGTATCGGTTGTCTGTTGTGACGCTGATTCCAAAGCGTTTGCGAATGGTTTGCAGGTGACCGTCGTCCGGCGCACTGGCCCATATGCTGCTGGCTTTGAAGCCGCTGTCCAGCATGCCGCCAATAATGGCGCTGGCCATGTTACCGGCACCGATAAACGAAATGGTTGGTGATTTGCTCAAGGTTTGCTCCAACGGTTATTCGGTTATATATCCGATTGCGATAATAGCAGGTACCGGCCTGTTCAGCTCTTCGGCGGACGCTCACCAAAGACGGCTGTGCCAATACGAACCCAGGTGGCACCTTCTGCAATCGCCATTTCGAGATCGCCGGACATTCCCATGGATAAGGTGTCCAGTGGCCCTGCATCCGGGTAGTCTTGCCGCAGCTTTTCCAGAGTATTGGCAAGCTTGTGAAAGCTCTCTCTCAGAGCGGATTCAGCCTGTTCCGGATCGGGGATTGCCATCAGCCCCCTGAGTGTGAGCCCCGGAAGCTGGCTTATCTCCGAAACCAGTTCTGGCAGCTCATCTGGTTGGCACCCGGACTTACTCTGTTCATTGTTAATATTGACCTGAAGGCAAATATTCAATGAGGGTAACCCTGTTTCTCTCTGTTCGCTCAGGCGCCGGGCCACTTTCAGGCGATCTACGCTGTGCACCCAGGAAAAAGCCGAGGCAATCTGCCGGGTTTTATTGGACTGTATCGGGCCGATGAAGTGCCATTCGATCTCGGTCAGGTCGCGGAGTTCGGTAATTTTGTCCAGAGCTTCCTGAAGATAATTTTCCCCGAACGCCAGTTGGCCGGCAGCGACGGCTTCTCTAAGCTCTTCTGCCGACCGGGTTTTGCTGACCGCCAACAGGCTCACAGAATCCGGCTTTCGACCCGCCTGCAATGTTGCTTTTTGTATGCGTCGGGTTACGCTCTCGAGGTTGTCTGCTATGCTGCTCATAGTATGAAATAGTCGCGTTTGGTCTGTCTGCTTTATGGCGATACGTTACTCGCAGGTCACTGAAATGCCAAGTGATCGCTAAGTGATCGCCAAGTAATAAGAGCCGGGTTGTGCCGAACAGACGCTACCTGTGTAAAAAGAAAAGCCTTCCGAGGACTTCAATGGATATTACTGAACTGCTTGCCTTCTCGGCGAAACAGGGTGCGTCTGACTTGCATCTTTCCGCTGGCCTGCCACCGATGATTCGTGTTGACGGTGATGTTCGCCGTATTAATCTTCCGCCCCTTGAGCACAAAGAAGTGCACGGGCTGATTTACGACATCATGAACGACAAGCAGCGCAAGGACTACGAGGAATTTCTGGAAACCGACTTTTCCTTTGAAGTACCCGGTGTCGCCCGCTTCCGTGTAAACGCGTTCAATCAGAATCGCGGGGCTGGTGCCGTTTTTCGTACTATTCCCTCGAAAGTGCTGACGATGGAAGACCTCGGCATGGGCCAGGTGTTCAAGGATGTGTCCTCTGTACCGCGAGGGCTTGTGCTGGTCACCGGGCCGACCGGTTCCGGTAAGTCCACCACACTGGCGGCAATGATCGATTACATCAACGATACCCGTTACGAGCACGTTCTTACCATAGAAGATCCGATTGAATTCGTGCACGACTCCAAGAAGTGTCTCGTTAACCAGCGGGAAGTGCATCGGGATACGCTGGGCTTTAACGAAGCCCTGCGCTCCGCGTTGCGGGAAGACCCCGATATCATTCTGGTGGGTGAGCTTCGAGACCTTGAAACCATCCGCCTTGCGCTTACTGCGGCGGAGACTGGTCACTTGGTGTTCGGCACCCTGCACACCACTTCAGCGGCAAAAACCATTGACCGGGTGGTGGACGTGTTTCCGGCAGAAGAAAAATCCATGGTGCGCTCAATGCTTTCTGAGTCGCTGCAGGCCGTTGTTTCCCAGACGTTGATGAAGAAAATGGGCGGTGGCCGAATAGCTGCCCACGAAATCATGATTGGTACGGCCGCGATCCGTAACCTGATTCGCGAAGATAAGATTGCCCAGATGTACTCATCAATCCAGACCGGTGCGTCGCTGGGCATGCAGACACTGGATCAGTGTCTTGAGCGCTTGCTACAGAAAGGGCTGATTTCCCGTGATGCTGCGCGGGCCAAGGCGAAAATGCCTGATAATTTCTGATTTCGAGCTTTTGGCCCCTCTTTCCCCGGCATTTGTCAGGTCGTTACAAATAAAAAGAATGTAGGTGATCAAAAATGGAATTCGAAAAACTGCTTCGTCTGATGGTAGAGAAAGGAGGCTCAGACCTCTTTATCACGGCCGGTGTTCCGCCCAGCATGAAGGTGAACGGTAAAGTGCTGCCGGTCACTAAAAACGCGTTGACGCCCGAGCAGACGAGGGAGTTTGTGTACGGATCAATGAACGAAAAGCAGAAGGCCGAGTTTGACGAATCTCACGAGTGTAACTTTGCTATCAGTGCCCGTGGTATTGGTCGCTTCCGTGTGAGTGCATTCTTCCAGCGTAACCTGTGTGGCATGGTGCTGCGACGAATTGAAGTAAAAATTCCTCAGATCGACGAGCTGTCGCTGCCAGAAATAGTGAAAGAGCTGGCCATGACCAAGCGCGGCCTGATCATGTTTGTCGGGGCGACAGGTACCGGCAAATCGACCTCGCTGGCCGCGATGCTTGGGCACCGCAACCGGAATAGCCGGGGGCATATCATTTCCATCGAAGACCCTATCGAGTTCGTGCACCAGCACCAAGGCTGCATTGTGACGCAACGGGAGGTGGGGATTGATACTGAGAGCTTTGAAGTAGCGTTAAAAAACACGCTGAGGCAGGCGCCCGATGTTATTCTTATTGGTGAGGTGCGTACCCGCCAGACTATGGAATACTCAGTCCAGTTTGCCGAGACGGGTCACCTTTGCCTTGCAACGCTGCACGCAAACAACGCCAACCAGGCGCTTGACCGGATCATCCAGTTTTTCCCGCCGGAACAGCACAACCAGATCTGGATGGATCTTTCCCTGAACCTGAGGGCCATCGTGGCACAGCAACTGATCCCGACGCCGGATGGGAAAGGCCGTAAGGCGGTTATTGAAGTTTTGATCAATACACCGTTGGTGGCAGATCTGATTCGTAAGGGGGAGGTGCATAAGCTCAAGGGCTTGATGGCGAAGTCCAACGAATCCGGCATGCGGACGTTCGATCAGGCCCTGTATCAGCTTTATGCTGAAGGCTCTATAACCTACGAAGATGCGCTGGCCCACGCCGACTCGGCTAACGATCTGCGCCTGATGATAAAGTTGGGTACGGATGCCCAAGGGGCAGACAAGCTGTCGTCTTCTGTTGATAAGCTGACGATTCAGGACAACTGATAAGGCATATACCAACGAAAGAGGCAAATGGGTAGGGTTTTAAACTAGTAGCTTTAGCATTTGAGGCGACTTGCTGCTGCTGCGTATACTCCGCTCAAACGATAAAGGAGATACCGCTGTCATGAAAACCACATTTCTTACCCGCGCTGTTCAGCTGGCCACGCTGGCCGCAGTAGCTGCCCCGGCCAGCGTTCTCGCTGGCGGTTTTTCCCTGAATGAGAAAAGCGCCAGCGCCATGGGCGTTGCTAACGCTGGCACCGCAGCGAACCCGGAAAATGCGACGACTGTGTCTTTTAACCCGGCGGGTATGAGCCAGCTGAAAGGTACCAATATTTCTTTTGGTGCGGCGGTTGTTGATATCAATGCTGAAGCCAAAAGGGGCAGTACCAGTGCGACCAACACGCTGGGCGGGCCGGTGCAGGGTACGACTGGAGGCAACATCGCCGACCCGGCAATTCTGCCAAACTTCTTCATGACTCACGAAGTTAACGAATCTATCGACGTGGGTTTTGGTATTCATGCGCCCTACGGGTTGGCTGCTGACTACGATGACGACTTTGTCGGCCGTTACTTTGCAGACAAAACCGAGTTGACAGTGATTGGTTTCACCCCGTCTATTGCTATCAACAATGGCAAAGGTCTGTCGATGGGGCTGGGCATGAATATCATGTACGCAGAAGGACGCCTGACAAGGTATCAGGACATTCGTGGGGCGCTGGCTCAGCAAGTTGGCCCTGCCCAGGCGGGGCCGTCGGCTGACGCCTACGAGGCGCAGTACGGAGCACCTTACGCTGATATCAATGGCGATGATATCGCCGTTACCTTCCGCGTGGGTTTTTTGTATGAACTGTCTGACCGCACCCAGTTTGGTCTGACTGCGCAAACAGGCACCGACTTTGAGTTGGAAGGGGATGTCAAAATCAGCAGTTTTCCAGTGCTGTCACCAAGTGGCTTGGCACCGACCACCCTGGAAGAAGATGCGCGTGTACCCCTGGCTATCCCTGAGAGCGTTACTGTGGGAGTTCGCCACCAGTTGACAGATTCTGTAACGCTTTTGGGCGGAGCCACATACGCACGCTGGAGCCGGTTCCAGGAGCTGGACGTGTTCAGTAAGGAAGGTGATGGTGGGCAGGTATCTTCGGCTTTAGGGCGCACGGGTGACGACAATCCAATTACCCACGTCACTGAAAAATGGAAAAACAATTGGCAGTTCAACGTCGGCACTATCTGGCAAGCCACACCGGCTTGGGCCTTTAAAGCAGGCTATGCCTGGGACGAATCACCTGTCGGTGAGTTCATTACAGCTCGTATTCCGTCCTCGGACCGCCATTGGCTGACCTTGGGTACCCAGTGGAAAGACGCCAGCAGCGGTTGGACAGTTGATGCCTCTGTGGGTACTCTGCTGTTTACAGATGATCCGAAGATCGACGAGTTCAACTATTTGCATACCGCACCTACCCAGAGAGATCCAAAGGCGGGCGCGTCTAACTACCAAGGCGAATACGAGTTGGACGCCTGGAGTGCTGCACTGCAAATCAGCAAAGCCTTTTAACGAGTGACATCAAAAAGATAACGGCAGACCGTCATCAGAAGTCTGCCAATGCCGCAAAACGCCCGCTTGAGGAAACACTCACCGGGCGTTTTTGTTTAGTGGGCCTGATCCCAGTTGTCGCCCACACCAGCTTCTACCAGCAGCGGCACCGCCAACTTCGCGGCGCCGGACATGCGCTTGATCAGCCCTTCTCGGATCTCATCTACCGCTTTTTCCTTCACTTCCAGAATCAGTTCGTCGTGTACCTGCATGGTCATGCGCGCGGTATCAGCGTGCTCTGAAAGCAGCCAGCTTTCTACTTCTATCATTGCCAGCTTGATGATGTCTGCCGCGGTTCCCTGCATGGGGGCGTTGATAGCGGTGCGCTCAGCAGCCTGTTGCAGTTGCTTGTTGCGTGCGTTAATTTCAGGCAAGTAAAGGCGGCGGCCAAACAGCGTTTCAACATATCCATCGTCGTGGGCCTGCTTGCGGATGTTGTCCATATACTGCAAGACACCCGGATAGCGTTCGAAATAACGGTCGATGTATTGCTGGGCCACCTTGCGCGCTACATCGAGCTGGCGGGCCAGTCCGAACGCCGACATACCGTAAATCAGGCCGAAGTTAATGGCTTTGGCACTGCGTCGCTGGTCACTGCTCACTTCATCCAGCGCCACTCCAAAGACTTCTGCCGCTGTTGCTTTGTGGATATCTTCACCCTTTTCAAAAGCTGTCAGCAGTCCCTTATCTCCAGACAAGTGCGCCATGATGCGCAACTCAATCTGTGAGTAGTCCGCAGCAATCAGCTTGTGGCCTTTCTCCGCAATAAACGCCTGACGAATGCGCCGGCCCTGTTCGGTGCGGATGGGGATGTTTTGCAGGTTGGGTTCCGATGAAGACAGTCGCCCAGTGGCTGTAACGGCCTGGTGGTAGGAAGTATGCACGCGACCTGTGCGGTGGTGAATCAGCTCTGGCAGCGTGTCTGTGTAGGTGGACTTGAGCTTGCTCAGGCTGCGGTGCTCCAGAATCAGTCTGGGCAGTTCATGCTCATGAGCCAGTTCCTGCAATACGGGCTCGGCGGTCGAAGGCGCGCCCTTGGGGGTTTTCTTGATTACCGGAAGCCCCATTTTTTCGTAAAAAATAACCTGTAACTGTTTGGGTGAGCCGAGATTGAAATTTTCTCCTGCCACCTTATGCGCTTCCTTTTCCAGCTCGGCCATCCGTTCTGCCAGTTCCTGACTGTGCTGGCGCAGAGTGCTGGCTTTGATCAGCGTGCCGCGTTGTTCCATGCGCGACAGCACCGGCACCAGGGGCAGGTCTATGTCTTCATAAACTGATTGAAGCTTGCCAACCTTGGCCAGCTGCGGGCGCAGCACCTGATGCAGGCGCAGGGTTATATCTGCGTCTTCTGCGGCATAAGGGCCGGCCTTTTCCAGATCCAGCTGGTTAAAGGTGAGCTGTTTGGCGCCTTTACCGGCAATGGATTCAAACGTGATGGTTTCTTCGCCCAGATAGTTCCGGGCCAGGGTGTCCATGTCGTGGCGAGACGACACGGAATTCAGCACGTAGGACTCGACCATGGTGTCTTCTGCGATGCCTTCCAGACAGATGTCGTGGTTGGCCAGCACGTTCTTGTCGTACTTGAGGTTCTGACCCACCTTTTTCTGTTGCGGGTCCTCCAGCAAAGGTTTTAGCTGAGCCAGTACGCTCTCCCGATCGAGCTGCTCTGGTGCTCCCATGTAATCGTGGCCAAAGGGAACGTAAGCCGCTTCGCCTGCTTCTATAGCGAACGATACGCCCACCACCTCGGCGTGCATATAGCGCAAGCTGGTGGTTTCAGTATCAAAGGCGAACAGATCGGATTTTCCGAGCCTTGCTACCCACTCGTCGAGTTCTTTCTGTTCGGTGATTACGCTGTAGCGCTTTTCCTGAGGAGCTGGCGGAGTGTCGTTGGTGGTTTCAGTTGCCTTTACACTGCCGTCTTCTGCGGGTTCTGACGCTTTGGCTTCCAGTTCTGCAATCCAGCCGCGCAATTCATATTCCCGGAAAAGTTCCAGCAGATCTGCATCGTTCTGCTGTCGCTCTTCCAGGTCTTCCAGCCCAAAGTCCAGCTCCACATCCATTTTGATGGTGGCCAGCTCCCGGCTCAGGGGCAGGGTATCAATGGCTTCGCGCAGATATTCACCAATCTTGCCTTTGATTTCGTCAGCATGCTCAATCACGCTGCCAAGATTGTCATAAGCCTGTAGCCATTTTACAGCCGTTTTTGGTCCGCACTTGTTGACGCCGGGAATGTTATCTACCTTGTCGCCTACTAAAGCCAGGTAATCAATAATCTGGTCAGGGCGGACGCCAAACTTCTCAACCACGCCGTCCTTATCCATCCGGGTTTCGGTCATGGTGTTGATCAGCGTTACGTGGTCGCTGACCAGTTGTGCCATATCCTTGTCGCCGGTTGAGACCACGACATCGATGCCTTTGCTGGTGGCTTCGTCGGCGAGAGTGCCAATTACATCGTCGGCTTCCACGCCCTCTACAATCAGCAGTGGTAGCCCCATGGCCCTTACCATCTGGTGAATGGGCTCAATCTGCACGGCCAGGTCGTCCGGCATGGGCGGCCGGTTGGCTTTATACTCTTCGTACAGATCGTGACGGAAGGTTTTGCCTTTGGCGTCAAACACGACGACCAGCTTTGAGCCGGGGAAGTCCTGCTCCAGGCGTCGGATCATCGCGATTACGCCTTTGATGGCACCGGTTGGATGGTTCTTGCTGGTGGTCAGTGGCGGAAGTGCATGATAAGCGCGGAATAAATAGGACGAACCGTCCACAAGCACCACAGGTGGGGTCTTTTGTTCAGTCATGTCAAAGCGGGTCCGGATTCTGATTGAAGCGTGGGTTGGCTTGTGCAACTCTGTACGTAATTCGATGGATAATAAAAGGGTATCACGAAAATGAAACGAATCGCCTCTTCCGCACTTCTGCTTGTTTTCGGCGTTGCTTCTGCGCTGGCACAGGGAAGCGGTTCTCTGGATGAGACCCTTGTAGAAACGCCCAGAGAGCCAGTTGTGATTTCTGACTATCAGCCATCGAGTGATGGTCCGCAGATCGTGATCCGGTCGGGTGATGGCGAGATATTCTACGAGTATCGGGTGAACGGACAGCTCATGGAGATAAAGGTGGTGCCGGAAGTCGGTCGTGAGTACTACCTGGTGCCAGCTGATGGCGGTGGCTGGATCCGGGAAACTGATTCTGACATGCTGGTGCCGAGCTGGATTTTGTTTCGCTGGTAAGCGTCCTTCATCGCACTGTCCGCAGTGCCGTAGTGCCGTAGTGCCTTCGCGCCAATGCTAGCGTCGCAGACTTTGTTTTAATAATGGGTTTGCAGCGCCGGAATAATACGGAGAGGCGGGTTGCAAAAACAGGAGGCGTTATGCGGATTGAGGGGCTTGCGACAAGTGAGTAATCCGTAAAATCACTTATATGCGGCGCATGCACGGCGCCTGTTTTAGTATGAACATTCTAATTTTTCCCCGTAACCTTGGTTTTAGATTCAAAGAAAGCGTTCACCTTAGAGCTAATCAAACAGGGCTAAGCCTCAGTTCAGAAGCGATAAGGGAAGGGTTTGAAAATACTTCAGTAAACCAAGGAGAAATGACATGGGTAAACTTAAAACTTATCAGGAACAGCTTCAGGAAATCGTAGACAAAGGCATCAATGCTGCTGAAGAGCAGCAGAAGAAGCTGGCGGCCAAGCCGTTTGACTACGCTGAAAAGCTGGAATCAGGAGCGCGTGAGTACAGTGTTAAAACTCTGCGCACTCGTTATAACGGCTACAGCGACAGCCTTTTCGGCCAGCTGCGCACTCTGAACAGCCGCTTTGGCAACTTTGCAGCCGACCTGGTCGCAAAGCTTGAGAAAGAAGCAGTTGAAGGCGCAGACGCAGTATCTGAAGCGGCAGACGATGTGTCCAAAGCAGCTCAAGATGCCAAGGAATCGGTAGAAGCCAAGAAGCCAGCTGCGAAGAAGAAAACCGCAGCAAAGAAAGACACTGCTTCAGCCTGATTCCAGGTGATGCAGTAATGCCAGCACAGAACCTGTGCTGGTATGCGAAAAGGGCGCCAAGCTGAGTTTTGGCGCCCTTTTTCATTTTTAATGGTGGTGTACTGCCGTTGCCGGTGGCAGCGGGTTAATCTGAGGTGTCGTCTGGGTCCAGTTCCAGCGTGCGAGCTTCGCCGGTGACTTTTTCGAGCCGTTTTACATCGGCTTCAAACGACTGTATCAGGGAGTCTGTTTCCTGAGTTTGCCAGGAAATTTCCCTCTCGATATCGCGGATCTGCGATTCAAGGCGGCGGATCTTGTCGAGGGTTGCGTCCGGTATTTTTTGTCCGGATCGCTCCATGTTCGCGGCGCGGCTTTGCTCGTTATCGAGCTGGCTTGAGATGATAGAGATGTTACCGCGCTTGAGCTGAATCAGGCCTCGCAGTTCATCCAGCTTGCGATGCATGGCTCTGATCGCCTGGTCGGGATGGCTAAAGCGCTTTAGTAGTTGGGCGTCTTTCTCGCGTTGAGCGGCAAGGTCTGCCTGACGCTGTTTTTCTGCTTCGCGCGCGGTGATTTCATCTTCCGTTGGCGCCGGCGGGATGACTTCCACTACGCGACCGTTTGAATTGAGGATGTCGTAGCCGCGCTTTGTGGCTGGTTGTGGGATGGTGTTGCTGATTACAATCTGGCCGTCTTCATCCGTGTAGCGGTACATTCCAGCCTCTGCCAGGGTTGTCATGCCCAGTGACAGCATAAGGACAGAGGCAGTAGCTGAAATTACGGTCGGGCGCTTGTGCATCAGTCAGACTCCGTAAAGTTCCCGGTAGCTGGCTACCTTCGTGGCATGGCCAGAAAACTCCGGATTGGTTTCAAGATAGTCCAGAACCTGGTCCAGGCGGATGATACTGACCACCGGGATGCTGAATTCGCTCTCTACTTCCTGTATGGCTGAGAGCTCGCTGTTGCCTCGCTCCTGCCTGTCCAGGGCGATGAGCACGCCAGCTGGCTCCGCGCCCGAAGCCCGGATGAGGTCGATGGATTCGCGTATGGCTGTGCCAGCGGTGATAACATCATCTACGATTAGTACTTTACCCTGCAACGGGGCACCCACAATATTACCGCCTTCGCCGTGATCTTTCTTTTCTTTACGGTTGAAGGCAAATGGCTTGCTGTTGCCCCCGCGAGCCAGTGCCATGGCCGTCACGGTTGCCAACGGAATGCCCTTATAGGCAGGCCCGAAAATGATGTCATAATTCAGACCGCTGCGGTCGATGGCTTCAGCATAGGCTTTGCTGAGCTGAAGCAGGTCGTCCCCGGTGTTGAATAGCCCGGCGTTGAAAAAGTAGGGGCTGATGCGGCCGGACTTGAGGGTGAAATCACCAAAACGAAGTACGTTACGGCGGATAGCGAATTCAATAAAATTTTGCTGATAGTCGTGCATGGCAGGGCTTCTGGCGGGTGTGGATCTTTTAATAACGCGTGAAAACGGTATCATACACACAAACCGAATCAGGGAACACGTATGCGGGTAGTATCAATCAGCGTCAATGGTCTTGCCCGGGCTGTTGATCAGGGTTTCTTCGACTGGCTGGCCGAGCAGGATGCAGATGTTGTCTGTGTTCAGGATCACCGTATGCGCGCCTATGAGATTGAAGATCTCAATCTCATTCCTGAGGGGTATGAGGCCTATTTCATCGATGGCGAAAACAATGAGGACGGCGGCGTGGGTATTTACACGCGGCATTTTCCCAAAGCCATCATGTACGGTTTCGCCAACGAGCAGGCGGATCGCGAAGGGCGCTTTATTCAGGCTGATTTTGACAAGGTTTCGGTTGCCTCTGTGCTGGCACCCTGCGCCTTGGGTCGTGAGGAAGAATTGATCAGCGAGGATGATCTGACAGTTCTCGACCATAAAGATGATTTTATGGACGCTTTTGGCTTGCACATGCAGAAAACTCTGCGTAAGCGTCGGCAGTTTATTTTTGGTGCGAACCTGCAGACAGCGCATCACGTGACTGATGCCAGTCCTCTATATCATAAGTTGGACTTTTCCGGTTTTCTGCCCCACGAGCGAGCTTGGTTGGATCGTTTGTTTGATGAGATGGGCTGCGTGGATGCGTTCCGCGATATCAACAAGCAGAGTAATCAATTTACCTGGTGGCCGGAGCAAACTGAGGGCTCACGGAAGAATGCAGGTATTCGGGTGGATTACCAGTTGATGACGCCGGGTATTCGCAAGACTATCCAGGATGGCTGGATTGACAGCACGACCCGTTTTTCGGATCACGCTCCTGTGATTATGGATTATGATATAGAGATTGGCCTTTAAGCTGGTTTAAGCTTTGGGGGACGTGTCGGCAGTGACGCCGCTCCCCCAGACACGCTGCAAGTACATCCCTGTACGCTTGTTTCTGGCCATCCTTGGCCCCCAGCAGTCTGGTGACGCGTCACCGCGCAGGTGCCCAGACCTTGGAGTTAGCGCCTTTATCCTTCCAGTGCTTCTTTCTGCAGTACAAACAGCTTTTCAATGCCTTGCTTGGCCAGTGCCAGCATGCTGTCCAGTTCTTCCTGAACAAACGGCGCCGCTTCCGCAGTTCCCTGGATTTCGATGAAGCCACCCTGGTCGGTCATGATCACGTTCATGTCAGTTTCGGCTTCGGAGTCTTCCGGGTAGTCCAGATCAACCACCGGTGTGCCTTTGTATATGCCAACGGACACAGCAGCCACCATTTGCTTCAGCGGTGACTTTTTCAGGCGCTTGGTTGCAACCAGGTGGTTCAGCGCGTCGACCAGGGCCACGCAGCCGCCGGTGATCGCTGCTGTGCGGGTTCCGCCGTCGGCCTGGATTACGTCGCAATCTATGGTGATGGTGTGCTCGCCCAGAGCTTCCATGTCGACGGCGGCGCGCAGTGAGCGGCCGATCAGGCGCTGGATTTCGACGGTGCGTCCGCCCTGTTTGCCACGGGCAGCTTCGCGGCCCATGCGGCTGCCGGTAGAGCGGGGCAGCATGCCATATTCCGCGGTGATCCAGCCCTTGCCTTCCCCACGTAAGAAGGGCGGTACTTTGTTTTCCACGGAGGCGGTGCAGATGACTTTGGTGTCTCCGAACTCGACCAGCACGGAACCTTCAGCGTGGCGGGTGTAGTTCCGGGTAAGGCGAATCTCTCTGGGCTGCTCGGGCGTTCTGCCGCTTGGACGCATAGTGTTTCCTGATTTCTGAGGTAAGTGTCCGGGGGGTTGTCCCGGGCGGGTTCGGATTTGAAAGCCGGAAAGTATAACACGTTGGGCCTGGATTCCGGGGCGCCCCGAGCAGGGTGTTGATGTTGTTTGAATGGAGTTTGAGGTGGAGTTCGCCGCAAGTGATCCCTGCCTGTTAGACTCAGGTTTTATAATAAACGATTGTGATCAACTACAAAGCCGGAGCTGCCATGATTAGAAGTATGACTGCATTTGCCCGGAAGGATGCTCAGGACGGGCAGGGAACGCTGACTTGCGAGATTCGCACCGTCAATCACCGCTACCTGGAGCCGTCTTTCCGGTTGCCGGAGGCGTTGCGCGAGCTTGAAAATCCTTTCCGGGAGGAGCTGCGAAAGCAGTTGAAGCGGGGCAAGGTGGATGTGTCGATTCGTCTGCAGTCCACCGAAGCGGGTGTTCCGGGTTTTGAGATTAATGAGGACATAGCCCGAGCGGTCAATGAGGCCGCAAACCACGTTAACCGTATGCTGGATAACCCGGCGCACATTAATGCGCTGGATATTTTGCGTTGGCCCGGAGTGCTTTCAGTACCGGAGCAGGATTACAGCCCGGTTAAAGAGACTGCGCTGAACCTTTTCAAACAAACGGTTGAGGAACTGGCGGTTGTCCGTGAGCGGGAAGGTGAGCGTTTGCGGCCTTTGTTTGAAGATCGCCTGACGGAAATGAAAGTGCTGGTTGCGACGGTTCGTGAGGATATGCCCGGGCTGCTCAAAGCGCAGGAAGCGCATCTGCGTGAGCGTTTTCAGAAAGCCAAAGTAGAGATTGATCCTGAGCGCATTACTCAGGAAATGGTCATGTTGGCGCAGAAGAGTGATGTGGCTGAAGAACTGGATAGGCTGGATGCCCATATCGGCGAGGTTACGGATGCCCTCAAGCGCGATGAGGCGATTGGTCGCCGTCTGGATTTTCTGATGCAGGAGCTGAACCGGGAGGCCAATACCTTGAGCAGCAAGAGCATTGATGCCGGTGTAACGCGGGCAGCAGTCGATTTGAAAGTGCTGATTGAACAAGTGCGAGAGCAGGTGCAGAACATAGAGTGATGCCTATAACTGTCCATAAACATCCACAAATATCTGGTTTTTTGATATAAAAAATATAGGTTATCCATGGATGTCTATGAAGATCTGGTGTAATTCAGCGGAAGTTGGGGAGTATAAAGGGTGGTAGTTCGACTTACTTGAATTCTCCTTTGGCGTGCTTAGGGGTGAGGCGATGGGAAGCAATACAGCCAAGCGGCGTGAGCTGACTCTCGGCAAGTCCAGTCAGTTTCCCTTAACTGAAGCCCGTGAGCAGGCAGTGCAGGCTCAGAAGAGCATCCGTAGCGGCATCGACCCGATTGAAGGGCGCAAATACATAGAATCGTTGGGATTGCAGATACCTGGAGCGCTTGAATGCATTTGGACCCCACCTCTTTACGCCTGTTTGTGCGTGTTTTGGAAACGGGCACCATAGCCGCCGTTGCCGAGCAGGAACACATCGCGGCCTCAGCGATTAGCAAGCGCATCAGCGAACTCGAAACCTGCCTGAACGCTCAGTTGCTGGTACGCACCAATCGTGGCGTTGGAGGCACCCAAGCTGGCAAGGCGCTAGCCCAGCTATCAAGGGGTGTGCTGCATCAACTTGAAGAAGTGCATGCGCGCATGAACGAATACTCTCAGGGCATGCGGGGCGAAGTGCGTATCGTGGCCAATATTTCAGCCATCATCCAGTTTCTGCCCGCGCAGATGAAGGCATTTCTGGATCAACATCCTTTTATCCAGATTCAATTGGAAGAACGCATTAGCTCGGAAATTATTGAAACCGTAGCACAGAACCAGGCAGACATCGGCATTTTTACCGAAGTACTTGGCAACACGGAAAACCTGACCATTCACCCCTACCAGTCCGATCGACTGGCTCTGATTACTGCCAACCAACATCCGCTTAGCCAGGCCCAGAGCGTGAACTTTATAGATACCCTGCAGTACAACTACGTTGGCCTTCACACCGGCAGCGCCATTAACAACAAATTGTTGCAGGCGGCCGCCGCTGCAGAAAAAACCTTCCGCATGCGCATTCAGGTAACCAGCTACGAAGCGCTGCTGCGCATGGTCGAACAGGATCTGGGCATCGGCATTATGCCGCAAGACATTGCGCGACCGTACGTAAACACCCACCGCATCAAGGTCATACCCCTCACCGACAACTGGGCAAGCCGCAACCTGAAACTTTGTACCAGCAATCAACACCCGCTGTCGCAGGCAACGTTACGCCTGCTTGAACATCTGACGCCAAGCAACTGACTCCAGTCATCGCAATTGGAGATGGCAGCCTCACATTTAACCATTTTGGCATTTTTTCATTCCGGCTCATTATTTTCGAAAATAATGTGATAGCCATGCCATTTTAAGGTGAGTTGAAAATGACCAAGGAATCTTCCTGCCCTGGGAATCCGGAAAAAAAGCCGTTGCCCCTGGAAGGCGTTCGCGTCCTCGAATTGGGATCACTGATTGCCGGTCCCTACGCAGCCAGCATCCTTGCCCAGTTCGGTGCCGACGTAATTAAGGTTGAACCACCGGGCACCGGTGACCCACTGCGGCGCTGGCGCAAAATGCACAATGATACCTCGCTATGGTGGTATTCACAGAGCCGCAACAAAAAATCCCTGACACTGAATCTGAAAGATCCTGACGCTCAAGCCATCATTCATAAGCTGGTGGAAGAGAGCGACATCGTTATCGAAAACTTTCGCCCCGGGACTTTGGAAAAGTGGAATCTGGGCTGGGAGCAACTGTCAGCTATTAATCCCGCCCTGATCATGATCCGGGTATCTGGCTATGGCCAGGATGGGCCGTATGCCTCACGCCCGGGCTTTGCTGCTATTGCCGAATCAATTGGCGGTTTGCGTTATCTTGCAGGTTACCCGGATCGGCCACCGGTACGAGCCGGCATTAGCATTGGCGATACCTTGGCCTCCCTGTACGGTGTGATCGGCGCGATGATGGCGATGCATCACCTAAAGGTAAATGGTGGCAAGGGCCAATACGTTGACGTTGCGCTTTACGAGGCCGTGTTCGGCGTTATGGAAAGTATGATCCCGGAATACGGTATGTTCGGATTTGTGCGCGAGCGCACTGGCGCCAGCATGCCTGGCATTGCACCATCCAGTACCTACCTCAGCGGCGACGACCGTTATATTGTCATCGCCGCCAACAGCGACAGTATTTTCAAACGATTGATGAGCGCGATTGACCGCCAGGATCTGGCGGATGACCCCGAGCTTGCGCACAACGATGGCCGCGCTAAACGCAGCGATGAACTGGACGAGGCCATTGAAGCCTGGACCTCACGCCGCACTCTGGCTGACGCCTTGGGCGTGCTGGAACAAGCTTCGGTTCCCGCCAGTGGGATCAATACCGCGGCCGAGATTTTTGAAGACCCCCATTTCCGCGCCCGTGAAATGATTACCGAACAACCACTACCCGGTGGCGGTGAGATTTCATTGCCGGGAATTGTGCCAAAGCTAAGCGCCACTCCGGGCACTACTCGCTGGCTGGGCCCTGGCCTTGGCGAACATAACGGCGAAATTCTGGCGAGCCTGGGCTACTCCGCGGCGGACATTCAGGCGTTAAAAGACAAGGAAGTGATCTGATGTTTACCGAACTTCCAAAAAGCATACTGATTAACGAAGTGGTCACCCGCGATGGCTTTCAAAGCGAACCGGATTTTGTCCCAACGGCCACCAAAATTGAGCTGATCAATGCCCTGGCTGGCCTTGGTCTGAATAAAATCGAGGTAACTTCTTTTGTTTCGCCGCGTGCCGTGCCCAACCTGAGTGACGCCGCCGACGTGATTCGCGCCATCACACGCGACACGCCGACACGCTATGTGGCGTTGGTGCCCAACGAAAAAGGCTGTACCCGCGCACTGGAACTCGGCGTAGATGAAATCAACCTGGTAATGTCGGTCAGCGAAAGCCATAACCTGGCGAATATGCGCATGACCTGCGATCAGTCGCTGCAGCAATTTGAGCAAATTGCCGGGATGACGGCGGGAACGCCTATGCGCCTGAATGGCTCTTTGGCCACCAGCTTTGGTTGCCCATTTGAGGGCCCGCAAACACAGGAGCGGGTACTGCGCTTTGTTGACGCTTACCTGGAACGTGGTCTTCACAGCCTGACTCTGGCTGATACCACCGGCATGGCGGTACCCAGCCAGGTACAGTCACTGTGCCAGGCCGTGCGCGAACGCTGGCCAGAGCTGGAGCTGACACTGCACTTCCATAATACCCGTGGCCTCGGGCTGGCAAATGTGCTGGCGGCCTTGGCCGCAGGGGTTCATCAGTTTGATGCATCTCTGGGCGGTCTGGGCGGCTGCCCCTTTGCCCCCGGTGCTACTGGCAATATTTGCACCGAAGACCTGGTTCATATGCTGAATGAAATGGGCCTGGATACGGGCGTAGACCTAGACGGCTTGTTGCTGCAATCTCAGCGCCTGGCCGGGATTGTCAATCACGACCTGCCTGGTCAGGTTCGCAAAGCCGGACAGCGCAGCCAGACTCGGCCGCTGCCGCAATCGGTAAAGCAATTGATGCAAAACGGCCACAGCTGATCGGGCCACCCCAAAGAAAACTAAAAACAAGGAATGATCATGAAATTAAAACACCTTCTCTATTCTGGCGTGTTGGTGTCTACCCTTAGCGCCATGCCCGTGCTGGCTGAAACCACCTTAAAGGTGACGTTGCAGCTGCCGCTAAAGCACCACCTGGGACAGAACCTGGTCGATTTCAAAAACGAAGTCGAAAGCACCAGTAACGGCGACATCAAAATTCAGATATTCCCGGCTGCGCAATTGTATAAAGACAAAGAAGTCCACAACGCCGTAAGCTCTGGCGCCATTGAGATGGGCGTAATGAGCCTTACCCAGTTGGCGGGCACCATTCCTGCGGTTGACGTGTTTTACGTACCGTTTATGTTTCCAAGCAACGACAAAGTTGTAAAAGCCACCGAGCCTGGCAGCCCCGTGCGCACCCTGTTGGACGATGAAATTATCAAAACGGGTGCCCGCCCTTTGTGGTGGCAGGCGTACGGTGGTGTTGCGCTGCTTTCCAAGAAAAAGCCCATTCAGCAGCCAGAAGACATGGAAGGCATGAAAGTGCGCGTGTTCGGTAAAACCCTTGGTGAGTTCGCCAAATCTGTCGGTGCAGCTCCTACCGTCATGGCAGGGTCTGAACAGTTTCTGGCTTACCAGCGCGGAACGGTCGATGCCGGCATGACCGGCGTGACAGCGGTTGGCCCTCGCAAGCTTTATCAGGTTATGAACCACCTGACTCTGACAAACCACGCCAACATTGAGTTCATGACCATCATCAACGAAGAAGTCTGGCAGGATCTTACTGATCGCGAACGGACCATTTTGCACAACGCAGCGGTAAAGGTGGAAAAGCAGCTGCGCGACAAGATTCAGACGCTTGAAGCCGATGCCATCGCAAACGCCAAGAACGAAATGAACGTGATTGAACTCAGCCCAGCGGATATCGCCAAATGGCAGGAGGCAACCCGCCCTGTGCTTGATGGCTTTATCGAAAACGCAGGCCCCCTCGGACAGCAAGTGATTGACGCCGCACGCGCGCTCTGATTCTAGCCATACCCTCCCGTAAACGGACGCCTGTTTAGCAGGCGTCCGTTACTGTTCGATATTTTGTTGTCGGGATTATTCATGTCAGATGTCAACGCTTCATTAAAAAATCCGCAGGCCTGGCGCGCCAGCCATCCTTCATTCTGGGTGCGCACAAACCACGCCGTGGTTACCCTTTGTGGGCGACTTGCTGCCGCCTTGTTTGTGGTTATTGCAGTCATGATCACCTATGAGGTGATTGCCCGTTACCTATTCCTGTCCCCCACCATTTGGGCAGGAGACCTGGCATTGCTGTGTCAGATTTGGGCATCTTGCCTAGGCGTCAGTTGGCTGCTACAGCATCAGGCCCTGATTCGGATCGATATGCTCATCGGCCGCTTTGGCCCACGCTTACGTATTATCGCAGAGTTGTGGTCGCTGCTCGTTATTGCGTTGTTTTCAGCCTGGGTTACCTGGTACGGAGCGCAAATCGTGATTGACGCCATTGCCATAAATTCTGCATCCGCCTCCATGCTGGGCTTGCCGATGTGGATCACCCAAAGCGCTATTCCGCTTGGTTTTGGCCTGCTGTTTATTCAGTGCCTGACCGAGGCCGCGCTTGTGCTGACGGGTCACCTGCAGCCGGCCGAAGAGGTTCACGTCTGATGTCCGTTGCGCTGATTATATTTGCCCTGCTAATGCTGTTGCTATCAGGCATACCTGTGGGTTTTGTACTGGGTGGGCTTGGCCTTGCCATGCTATTGCTGGCTGACATGTCGCCCCTGATGGTACCTATGGCGCTGTATTCTTCGTTCGACAGCTTTATTTTGCTGTCTGTTCCGCTGTTTTTGCTGATGTCTAACATCCTATTGCAAGGCGGCGTTGGTAAAGATCTGTTCAATGCGGTGCAAACCTGGGTTGGCCATTGGCCCGGTGGTCTGGGCATCGCAACCATTGCCTCGTGCACGATTTTCTCGGCTATTTCAGGATCGTCTGTGGCAACCGCGGCGACCATTGGCAGCGTTGCCATCAAAGAGATGACGGATCGCGGTTACCATCGGCCTTTTGTATTGGGCCTGATTGCCGCCGGTGGCACGCTTGGTATTCTGATTCCGCCGTCGATTCCGATGATTGTCTATGGCGTTATTACTGAAGAATCCATAGTGGATATGTTTCTGGCTGGAGTTGGACCGGGCTTGATCATGGCTGGTAGCTTTATTGTATTCAGCTTTGTGTACGCAACGCTTGGTAAGGCCTGCAAGCCGGTGCCAAAGGCGTCCAGAAGCGAGCGCCGCGTTGCAACCCTGCGCGCACTGCCCATCATTATGCTGGCGGTAATTATTATTGGCGGTATCTACGCCGGTGTGTTCACACCGACAGAATCCGCAGCCATCGGCGTGACACTATCACTGATCATTGTGTTGGCACTGAAAACGTTCAGCTGGGATAGTTTCAAAGTGGCCTGTATTGCCACCATGAAAACCACAATAACGATCTTCATAATCATGGCCGGCGCCAAAGTGTTTGGCAAAGCCATCACCCTGTATCAGATTCCGCAAGACATCTCGATGTTCGTCAGCATGCACATTGGCAGTGCCGGTCTATTCATACTGGCTGTGTGCTTGGTATTGCTGGTAATGGGCTTCTTCCTGGAGTCTATATCTATGCTGCTGATCATGATGCCGGTGCTTTATCCGTCGCTGGCGCCTCTGGGCATTGACCCCATATGGTTCGGCATCATTTTCGTGATCATGATCGAGTGCGCCCTGATTACACCGCCCGTAGGGCTTAACCTGTTCGTGATACAGGCCGTTGCCGGGGGCAAAGTGATGGACGTTGTGCGCGGCGTGTGGCCGTTTATCTTGCTGATGTTTGTCTGCCTGTTGATCGTTTATTTCTTTCCCATTGTTGCGCTGTATTTACCCTTCTATCTGTAACAAAAACAGCCGGGGCTTGCTCTGATATTACAATTTTGACGCCAGCTTATTTGACCAGGCGTTACTGCGCAGAACGTCGAATGATCCTGCATCAGGTGATCAGGCTGGCTCCAGCCTGTTCAGCGGCTCCGGCAATTCCAGTTTCACCCGCTGGCGGCTCAGTGGGCAGTCAAACTCGAGGCTGACGGCCAGCAGTTGCAGGGTGGCCTTGGTAGGTTTGCCGTACAGACGGTCGCCGACAATGGGGTGGCCTATGCTCTCCAAGTGCTTGCGAATCTGGTGTTTGCGACCAGTTTCTATGGCTACTTGCAGGAGGCTGGTCTGACTGGTCTCATCGGTGCTCAGGGTGGTGGCCCGGCTGATGGCGGCTTTGCCGTCAACCGGCGTGTCTATGAGCTGGTCCCGGGTATGGATGATGCCTGTTACCCTGGCAAGGTAATGCTTGGTCATGGTGCGCCCGGAAAAACATTGGGAGAGGGCGCCAGCGGCTTTTGAATCGTGGGCGATGAGCATTAGCCCGGCGGCATCGGCATCGAGCCGGTGGATAAGGAAGCAGGGGCGCTTTAGCTCAAGCTCGACACAGCGCAGCAGGCTGCAGTGGTCTCCCCATTGTGAGCCTTGAGCCAGTAAGCCGTGGGGTTTGAACCAGACGCTGTAGCGGCTCTTGTCTGCTATCAGGGTTGCCGCTTCGGGCTTTCGGTCCAGCACACTCTCGTCGTAGTAAAGCTGCAGCCGCGTGCCAACCTTGAGCTCCTTGGTGGCGCGCCGGAGCCGAACCTGCTTGCCTTTAAGCGTCCACCAGCATGCGCCCTTGTTCATGGCGTCTTTGATGCGCTGGCGCGAAAGCCCCGATGCCTGGCTCAGGGCTTCGCTAGCTGTTTCGGGCTGGTCGGTCGTAATGTTGAATTTTCTGCGCATTACTGGCCAGCGTCTCCGGGCTTGATGGCAAGTAGATCGGTTCTCAGATGAGTGAGCACTTTTTCTGCGGTATTGCCAATGACTCTGGCCCTGATGCCGGTTTTACCACTGGTGCCAATCACCACCATATCGGCTTTTACCTTGCTGGCAACGCTGGGGATAACCTTGTGTGCCGGGCCAACGGCCATGTGAATCTGGTTTCGGCTCAGGTTCCAGGTGTTGCACAGGTGCGTGATGGCGGGCTCCAGCGCTTCCCTGCGTTTTTGCTCATGCTCGATCACATTGATAATCTCAAGATCTGCCAGCACCTCGGAAATGTGCAAGGCGTGCACCAGATGAATTTCTGTTTTGAAGGCCTTGGCCAGTGCACTCGCCTGTTCAATGATCTTTGTGTTGAGCGCTTTTTTAACAGGCTTGGTGGAACTCAGGTCTACTGCTGCCAGAACAGGGTGAGCGTGATTCCACTTCTGCTCTGCAACCAGCATGACCGGTACCGGGCACTCCCTGATCAGGTGCCAGTCTGTAGGCGTATAAAGCAACGTTTCTGAGCGGCTCCCGGTTTTGATCACTGCTCTGAATCGGTTCGGGTGGCAGTGCTCGATAATCCACCGATGTATGTTCTTTTCCCAAACTGTATGCGCGGTGACTTGCCGGTCGCTGCAGTCAGCCAGTGCCAGCATTCGCTCAAGCCAGCGCTGGCGAAGCTCAATCAGGGTATCTTTGGCGCGTTGCTGCACCTTGGGGTCTGAGGGCAGGGCGCCGAGATGTTCATGGATGAAAGCTACGATTTCCAGGTGAGCGCCTGTCGCGCGTGCCAGTTCGATTCCCCGGGCCAGAGCTTTCTGGTGCTTGTAGGCCGGATCCATGACAATCAGAAGTTTATCCATGCTGCCTTTCCGTCGTTTTGCTGAACTTGAGTTTGGTGCTGCCGTGTTTAGCTACCGCTCCTCTCTACACCTCGCCCCTGATGTTACCAGTTGTGAAGGCATCCGGGATGCGGTGTTTGGTCAAAGGTCGTATAATTAATGGTTTTTCGGGCCCTCATCAATGGTGGGCCGATCCAGTTCAGGAGTTGTTGAGTCATGAGCCAGGCCGGTGAAACGGGTACGCTGTTTGTTGTTTCTGCTCCATCAGGTGCTGGCAAGACCAGTCTTGTAGCAGAAATGTTGCATGCAGATCAAAAGCTGGGAGTGTCTGTGTCTCATACTACTCGCCCTATGCGTGAGGGCGAGAAGGACGGCATCAACTACCATTTTGTCAGCCGGGATGAGTTTGAAGCCATGATTGGCCGTGGGGATTTCCTGGAACATGCTGACGTTTTCGGTAATTACTACGGCACGTCCCAGGTTTGGGTTCGGGAAATGCTGGATCGTGGGCGTGACGTTATTCTGGAGATCGATTGGCAGGGCGCCGCGCAGGTGCGACGCCTTGTTCCGGAATGCATTAGTGTTTTCATCGTGCCACCTTCGGCTGAAGTCCTGCGGGATCGCCTTGTGGGTAGGGGTACTGATGCGCCAGAGGTGGTAGAGCTGCGCCTCACTGAAGCGAGGGAAGAGTGTCGTCACGCTGCGGAGTTTGATTACCTGGTGGTGAATGATGACTTCCACGATGCGCTGGGCGACTTGCTGGCGATTGTACGCAGCCAGCGTCTGCAGATGGTTGTCCAGCAGGCACGGCACCGGCACCTGCTCTCGGCGCTTTCAGGGCAAGCCGACAGCACAGCCTGATACGGGCTTTTGCTGTATACAAATTGTGCCGTTGGCAGTAAACTACGCGGTCTGCTAAATCAGTCATTTTTATTTTGTCGGGGAAGTTATGGCACGAGTTACCGTTGAAGATTGTCTGGAACACGTTGATAACCGCTTCCAGCTGGTCATGCTGGCTACCAAACGTTCCCGTCAGCTTGCCACCAAAGGTGCCGAGCCGATGGTCGCAGAAGAAAACGACAAGCCTACGGTAATCGCATTGCGCGAAATTGCTGCAGGGTTGGTTAGCCGCGATCTGCTGAACGAAATCGAAGAAGATTAAGAAAGCATTGAAATCTGCCTCCGCAGTTTTATAGTGTATCTATAGATCGTTGCTGGAAGGATGGAGAAAAGACCCGAATGCATGCATTCGGGTCTTTTTGTTTGCGCTCCCGGTAACCGGAGGTAATTAATATCACGGAGGCGAAGTGTCGCTTGAGGCTACGGTAGAAGGACTGGCGGGCGACCTCAGTACCTATCTGGATACCAATCGCATCAATCAGGTGCGAAGGGCCTACTATTATGCGGAGCAGGCCCACGAAGGCCAGATGCGCAAAAGCGGTGATCGTTACATCACCCACCCCCTTGCCGTTGCACATATTCTTGCCGGACTGAAGCTCGACCATCAGAGCCTTATGGCGGCCATGCTTCATGATGTTATAGAAGATACAGGCATTCCCAAGGATGCTCTTGCCGAGCAATTTGGCGAGGACGTGGCAGAGCTTGTGGATGGCGTCAGCAAGTTGACCCAGATAGAGTTTCGCACCCGTGCTGAAGCTCAGGCAGAGAACTTCCAGAAAATGACCCTGGCCATGGCCAGGGATATCAGGGTTATTCTGGTCAAACTGGCTGACCGCCTGCACAACATGCGCACCCTTGGGCCCATGCCCTACGAAAAGCGCCAGCGCATTGCTACAGAAACTCTCGATATATACGCCCCTATCGCCAACCGTCTTGGCATGCATGCAATTTCCACCGAGCTGGAAGATCTTGGCTTCGCATCGCTGCACCCGATGCGCTCCCGCTATATCTCTAAAGCCGTCGACAAACTGCGCGGCAGTCACCGTGAGATTATTGAAGATATTCGTGGCCGACTGCAGGAAAAGCTTGAAGAGCGGGGCCTTCCGGGGCGGATACTCGGGCGTGAAAAACATTTGAACAGTATCTATAACAAGATGAAGCTCAAGCAGAAATCGTTCTATGAAATCATGGACGTGTACGCCTTCCGCATCATTAGCGATACCGAAGACGACTGCTACAGGATTCTGGGCGCTGTTCACAGTCTTTATAAGCCTATGCCCGGCAGATTCAAAGACTACATTGCGATGCCCAAGGCCAACGGCTATCAGTCACTGCACACAACCCTGTTTGGTATGCATGTGAATATTGAAATCCAGATCCGCACTGAGGAGATGGAGCATATCGCAAACGATGGTATTGCAGCGCACTGGATGTACAAGAATGAGCCGACCAGCGCGACCAGCGTGAACCAGACGAGGGTAGACCGCTGGGTCAAAGGCCTCATGGAAATGCGGGAGCGGGCAGACGACTCTCTCGAGTTTATTGAACACGTAAAAGTGGACCTCTTCCCGGACGAAATCTATGTGTTTACCCCAAAGGGTAAAATCATGGAGTTGCCAAGAGGCGCAACCCCGGTAGATTTCGCTTATGCAATCCACACGGATATCGGCAATGCCACGGTGGCCTGTCGGATAAACCGGAATTTGGGCTCCCTGAGCAAGCCCCTGCAGAGCGGTCAGACCGTGGAAATCATTACGGCACCCGGTGCCAGACCTACGCCTGCATGGCTCAGTTTTGTGGTAACCGGAAAGGCTCGCAGCAGCATTCGCCACACTCTCAATAGCCAGAAACTGGCGGAATCGCTGGATCTGGGGCGGACCTTGCTGAAAAAGTCTCTCAATGGGTTTGGTGCCCGTTTGTCGGATATTGACGATGCCCAGAAACAAGCCGTTGTGACTCATAATCAGGTGAACAGCTTTGATGATCTGATCAGTGATATTGGCTTGGGCAACCGGATGGCCTACCTGGTCGCACGCCAGCTGGTTACGGGTGCTGAAAGTGCAGAGTCCAGTGAGTCTGCGAAGAATATTCAAGGTGGAGATGATGCCCCTGTAACCATCCAGGGAACCGAGGGCATGCTGGTGCACTTTGCTACCTGCTGCAAACCGATCCCGGGGGACCCGGTTGTCGGGGTGATGGGTTCTGGCAATGGCATGGTCATCCATTCAGACACCTGCTCTCGCCTGCCGGAAGATAATGAGGGTCGGTCCCGCCTGACCAATCTTACCTGGGCCAAGGATATTACCGATGAGTTCTCCGTGGAGCTGCGCGTTGAACTGGAGCGCCAGCGCGGCGTGATTGCAGAAATTGCCAACGCAGTCGCTATGGCAGATGGCAATATTGAGCGTATTAATGTGGACGAGCAGGACGCCCGTTTCGGCGTGGTCAGCCTGATCGTCAAGGTCCACGGGCGCAAGCACCTTGCTCGCGTAATGCGTAGGGTTCGCAACGTCAAGGCCGTCACGTCGATAAACCGGGTGAAATATTAAACCCGGCGAAGGGGTGTGGTTGACAGTTCCTGTGCCGAAGGGCGACGATTAGTGTTTTAGACGAGAGGAAGTTCAACGGTATGACCAACAAATCCGTAATCCAGACTGAAAATGCACCTCAGGCAATTGGTACCTACTCTCAGGCCGTAAAGGCAGGTGACACGGTCTATATCTCTGGTCAGATTCCGCTGGTCCCCGAGACCATGGAAGTGGTCGGAGGGGATTTCGCAGCCAAAACCCGCCAAGTGTTCGAAAACCTGAAAGCGGTATGTGAAGCGGCTGGCGGCGAGCTGAAGGATATCGTCAAGGTGAACATATATGTGACCGATCTGGCGAACTTTGCCACGGTCAACGAAATTATGGCGACGTATTTTCCGGAGCCTTATCCGGCACGGGCGGCTGTTGAGGTCTCAGCCCTGCCAAAGGGTGTTCCGGTAGAAATGGAAGCCGTGATGGTGCTGAGCTGATAGTGTTGGGTTGAGAGAGCGCAGAACCTCAAGGTTCGGAATAAAGGCGGCCCAGGCCGCCTTTATTTGTTCCGGGTCTGGCTATTATCAATCATTTCCCTGTATCCGGTCCGAAAATCCGGATAGCGAAAGGTAAACCCGGTTTGCAGCAGCCGCTGATTGTTACAGCGCTTGCTGCCAGCACGGCCACCCTTTCTGGCGCCTGCTACGGGCTCAGCGCAAGGGACCTGTTGGCGAACCCACTCAACAACCTCATCAAGGCGAATCGGCTCGCAATCGCTGGCCACATAACAGGTATCCAGCGGCTTTGCGGAAAGCGCCAGCCCGTTGAGCCAAGCCACAGCGGCAGCTGCATCTTCCTCGTGAATGCGATTGCTGAACGGCGCCGGTTTCAGCGGGTTCATGCGGCCCTCAATAACCTCCTCCAGAAAACGCCTCCTTGAAGGCCCGTAAATTCCGCTGAAACGGATAATGGTGGCGGGGTGGCCGCTGTCCAATGCTGTCTGTTCACCTGCCAGGATCTGTTGGCCGGTAACGCGGGCGGGAGAGGCAACGCTGGTTTCATCGACCAGGCTGTCATCATCCTGAGCGTAGACACTGGTACTGCTGATAAAAAACAGCCGTTTCAGCGGCTGATCCCCCAGCGCCTCAAGCAGATTGGACAAACCGTTAACATACGCATCGCGATACCCCTGCTCGTCATAACTCGAGGGGGTCAGGCAGTAGATAACCGTATCCAGATTATCAGGCAGCTTGCCAGCCAGAGATTTCGAGCGAGTAAGGTCTGCGCCTATACCCTCAACGCCTTCAGGTACTTTTTCCGGATTACGGCGTAATCCGTAAACCTGTGCAGACTCTTTGAGTATAACGGCGATGGCGCCACCGAGCTTGCCACAACCCGCTACGAGAATTCCCGGCATACTATTGCGATCAGCGATTGCCATAGACAATATCAATCCTTATCCTCTCATCCATTAATCAGTGAAACTTCGACCCGTATCCTTTTGACCGGAGATCACCATGACTCTTACCGAGTTACGATACGTCGTTACACTTGCCCGCGAAAGGCATTTTGGCCGCGCCGCCGAGCGCTGTCACGTAAGCCAGCCAACACTCAGCGTTGCGGTCAAAAAACTGGAAGACGAGCTGGGCGTGCCTCTGTTTGAGCGCAGCAAAAGCAGCATTCGCGTAACGGAAACCGGCCAGCGCATTGTAGAGCAGGCCCAGCGCGTTCTGGATCAGGTAGGTGTGATCCGTGATATGGCTCAG
Source organism: Marinobacter sp. (assembly GCA_018066865.1). Classification (GTDB taxonomy): domain Bacteria; phylum Pseudomonadota; class Gammaproteobacteria; order Pseudomonadales; family Oleiphilaceae; genus Marinobacter. The sequence continues at coordinate 38,217 of JAGPVT010000035.1, forward strand.
GATGGCAAAAATCAGCTGAATTCGCCACTCAAGGTCGGTGCCATTTACACCATAGGCCCTTATCTGTTTCCGCATCTTTTGCCGGGACTTCGCCGTGCAGCGCC
>JAGPVT010000036.1 GCA_018066865.1 Marinobacter sp.
CCGTCGATGTCGCGGTAGTCTTGCAGAAGGAATTGGGCGCGGTCGTCAAGACCTTCGGTTTGAGCACGTTCTTCGGCGATTTTGTGTTGCTCATGCGAGAGGGTCACCCCGGTGACGCGAGCGCCATGGTCGCGGGCAAGATGAAGCCCAAGCCCGCCCCAGCCGCAGCCAATATCGAGAACCCGTTGTTCTGGCGCCAGGAGGAGTTTGGTGGCGATCAGCGTTTTCTTGTTCCTCTGCGCTGTCTCAAGAGTGTCACCCGCTTCTCGAAAATAGGCGCAGGAGTATTGACGGTCGGCGTCCAGGAACAGGTCGTATAACGCACCGGACAGATCGTAATGATGGGCCACGTTGCGCTGAGCTCGTCCGGCAGGGTTGAACTGCGAGAGCCTGCGGTAAAGTCGCCGAAGGTGTGCTGGCCAGCGATAATGCCATACGCTGGGCTGGAGCGTCAGATTAACAACCAGCAACTCGATCAAGCCGTAGATATCATCCTGATCGACCGTGAGTGTGCCGTCCATATAGGCCTCGCCCAATGCGAGATCCGGGTTTATCAAGAGTTTGCGTGGCAGGGAGCGTGCGTGAAAACGCATGGTGACAGCGGGCGACGATCCGTGACCGTAATCTATTATCTGTCCGTCAGGGTAGACAACTACCAAGGATCCCTGCTTGATCAGGCGCTTCAAAAAAATCGAGAGCATTCTTGTCCACATAGTTATTACTCGTCGTTGCGATCTTTAAGTCGTTAGTCGTTAAAAGAATCCCTTTCTCAGACTGGTTATGAGTAGAGACGGTAATTTGAATCTTTCGTTACACATCATAAAACCCCGCCAAGAATGCTCGACAAACCAAAACTGTAACGGCTTTTTTCTTTTTACGTCTATGTTCGATATCTACCACAGGTATGTCGGATTGGTCGTTGATAAAAATGATCATCTTGCGGGAAAAGGGGTTAAGAAATGGAGTGGCTTGCGGAGAACTGGATTTGGCTTCTTGTCGGAATCGCATTCATCGGCCTGCATCTTTTCGGCCACGGAGGCCACGGAGGCCATGGTGGTCAAGATAAATCGAATGAGAGCCCATGGAATGAAAGCGAAAACGATCAATCTGATTCGCATCGACACTAATGGGCATTAAGCCCGGTTCCGATGAGGCTGCAAATTAATGAATAGGGACAGGTGTAATGTTGAATACGAGGTTAGTGACTTGGACGCTGGGAATCTGGACCAGCATTACATTCGTGGTTTGCGTAATTTACGGCTTGGTAACACCGCAGAGTCTTCATATGAGCGCGCTTCTTGAGCAGGTCTTGCCGGCATTCAAGTGGCTGACGTGGTGGGGATTCTTGTTGGGCCTGGTTGAGAGCTTTCTCTATGGAGCCTATGCGGGGCTTGTGTTCTGCCCTGTTTACAATTTCTTGTACCGCCGCTCAAATGCGAAATGATACATCTGACAAGGATCAATTCATGACAGTCAAGGTTGTCGAGGTAGGCGGTCTGACCTCCACGTTGAGCGCGAAAGGTGTTGAAAAACAGCTCTCCCGGTTGCCGGGTGTGAGCAAAGTTGAAGTGAATTACGTCGCAGGCAGTGCCACGGTTGCCTACGACGAAACGCGCACCGACCTTGAGGCAATAAAGGCGAAAGTCGTCGAGCGCGGCTATCACTGCGGCGGCGAGCTCGTACCGAAGCATGTCTGCACGCCGGAAACTCGGCAAGGGAAGCCTGGCGCCGTCGCGATGTCGGCCGGTCATCGTCATACGAGCGTGGAGACTGCCAGCGCCAAAGTCGAAGAAGTGCCGGCCGTCGATCACGCTGCTCATGAGATGGGCCATAGCGGCGGCATGAGCATGGAAGCCATGGCGCGCGATATGCGCAATCGCTTCTGGATTGCGTTGATTTTCAGCATCCCTATTTTCGTCTATTCGCCGATGGGCGGGGTGTTCACACCCCCGGCGCCGCCATTCGGCCTCCGCCTGGATCTGTGGCTGTTCTTCCTGGCGAGTGCCGCCGTACTCTACCCGAGTTGGCCGTTTTTCGTCGCCGCCTGGCGAGCGCTTCGCAACGGAGTGCTCAACATGGCCGTGCTCGTGGTTCTGTCCGTGGGCACGGGGTTTCTATTCAGCGTTGGCGCGACCTTCTTCTTTTCCAGTGTTCAGTTCTATGAAGCGGTGGCGGTGCTTCTGGTCTTTATCTTGCTTGGTCACTGGCTGGAGATGCGTGCCCGCGCCGGAGCCTCGAATGCCATTCGCTCGCTGATGGATCTTGCTCCGCCCATGGCGAATGTACTGCGCGACGGGAGCGAAATCGAGGTTCCCACCTCGGACGTCCTCAAGGACGACGTCGTGGTTATCCGGCCCGGCAACAAGATCCCCGTCGATGGTGAAGTCCTGGAAGGCGAGTCGCAAGTGGATGAATCCATGCTGACCGGTGAGTCCATGCCGGTGGCCAAGAAGCCCGGCGATGCGGTGATTGGCGCGACGATCAACAAAAGCGGAAGTTTCAAATACCGTGCAACCAAGGTCGGTGCTGACACTGCGCTCGCGCAGATCGTCAAGCTGGTGCAGGAAGCCCAGAACTCCAAGGCTCCGGCGCAACTGCTTGCCGACAAGGCGTCCCAATGGCTTGTGCTGATTGCGGTCGTCATTGGCCTTGCGACCTTCGCTGTTTGGTTCTGGTGGATCGGCCAGCCTCTGCTTTTCGCCCTGACGCTGACCATCACCGTCTTCGTTATTGCCTGTCCCGACGCGCTCGGGCTTGCCACGCCGATGGCAGTCATGGTCGGTACCGGGCTGGGCGCCATGAACGGGATTCTGTTCAAGAACGCCGGTGCGCTGGAGGAGGCGACCAAGCTCGACATGGTTGTCTTTGACAAGACGGGAACACTGACGATGGGCGAACCGGAGGTGGTCGAGGTAGTTGTATCCCCCGATGTGACGGTTGATGAGGTGCTCGCGTTGGCGGCCACTGTGGAACAGGGCTCTGATCACCCATTGGCGCAGGCTATTTCGAAGCGTGCGGCAGACCTTCAAGTGCAGACACTGACCGGCTTCCAGAACATCGAAGGCAAAGGCGCACAGGCTGAAATCGGGGGTCGGGAGGTTCTCCTGGGGAACCGTCGTTTGATGGACGAGCGCGAGGTCGCGATGAATGGTCTGGAGTCTGAGGCTCAGCGGCTGCAGGGTGCCGGGCAGACAGTCGTGCACATCGCGCATGGGAGCCGGTTGGTCGGCCTGATCGCCATTGCGGATGCCCCGCGACCGACGGCGGCGGCAATGGTCGCCAAGTTGCGCGAACGAGGCGTCGAGGTTGCCATGCTCACGGGTGACAACAAGGCGACTGCCGACCGGATTGCGGCGAGCCTTGGCATCACCACCGTTCTCGCCGATGTACTGCCGGGGCAGAAAGCCGAGAAGGTAAAAGAATTGCAGGGCCAGGGCAAGCGAGTGGGCATGGTTGGCGACGGCGTCAATGACGCCCCGGCGCTGACACAAGCCGACGTAGGCTTCGCGATTGGCGCCGGCACGGATGTCGCCATTGAAAGTGCCGACGTGGTGCTGATGAAAAGCGACCCGTATGACGTTGTGGGCGCAATTGAGCTGTCGCGCGCGACGTTGCGGAAGATGCACCAGAACCTGTTTTGGGCGGTTGCCTACAACGTGATTGCTTTCCCGGTGGCCGCTGGTGTGTTCTTCCCTTATGTCATCAGTCCGGAAGTGGCGGCGCTTGCCATGTCAGGCAGTTCAGCCCTGGTCGCAGTGAATGCCATGCTGCTTAAACGAACGCGGCTTGAGGGAATCGTTCAGGATGCAGGTAAATCAAGGCATGAATCATTAAACCACTCTGGAGCATCACACTGATCATGGAGCTTGTGGTAAAGAGTCTGATGGTTGAGGTGATGCGAAAGTGAATGTTTATGTTTCAAGAAAAGGAGATGCACTTTGACTATGGAAAATGCGCCCATTCAAAACCCTGAGGAAGACCTGGCTACTCGCTTCCCTACCGCTTACACCATATTGTTCCTCTTGATTATTTTGGTTGCAGCGCTGACCTGGATGATTCCGGCTGGACAGTATGATCGCACCATGAATGAGGAGGTTGGGCGTGAGGTTGCGGTGCCGGGTACCTACCAAACGGTTGATCCCAATCCGCAAGGCTTCGTCGATGTCATGCTGGCCCCGACAGCGGGGTTTTATGACCCCGACAGCTACGCGGCTAACGCCATTGATGTGGCGCTGTTTGTGCTATTTCTGGGCGGTTTTCTGGGCGTCATGAATGCCACTGGGGCAATTGATACCGGTATTCGCAGTTCCATGCGACACATGGAAGGTCATGAGATCTGGATGATCCCGATTTTGATGACTCTGTTTGCGATTGGTGGCACCACCTACGGCATGGCGGAGGAAACCCTCGCGTTCTACGCCATCCTGATTCCGGTCATGATCGCTGCCGGCTACGACGCGGTGACAGGCGTCGCCATTATCCTGATCGGTGCTGGAATTGGTGTGCTTGGCTCCACCATCAATCCGTTCGCTACGGTAATTGCCGCCAACGCCGCCAATATTCCCTTTACCGATGGCATCCTGTTGCGCTTCCTGCTGTTGGGCGGCGGTCTGGTTATCTGCTCAGCTTACGTTATGCGTTACGCCATGCGTGTTAAGGCTGATCCGTCCTATTCCATCGTTGCAAAACAACGGGATGCCCACCGTAAGCTGTTTTTGCAGGACCAAAATGCCGAGTTCAAAGAAGCCACGCTGAATGGTACTCAGATCGTTGCCCTGGTGATTTTCGCGTTGACCTTTGCGGTGATGATCTGGGGGGTTTCCTCCCAAGGCTGGTGGATGGCCCGCATGGGCGCGCTGTTTTTCGGCTCGGCGATCCTGATCGGTCTGATTGCTCGCCTGGGCGAGAAAAAACTGACCGGCAGCTTTGTTGACGGTGCCCGCGATTTGCTCGGGGTTGCCTTGGTGGTTGGTTTGGCAAGAGGGATCGTGGTCATCATGGAGCAGGGCATGATTGCCGACACTATCCTCCACAGCGCCGAGACGTCACTGGGCGGATTACCCGAACTGGCCTTTATTAACCTTATGTTCTGGATTGAAGTGGGGATGAGTTTCTTCGTGCCATCGTCCTCCGGGTTGGCGGTTCTGTCGATGCCGATCCTGGCACCGCTGGCTGATTTTGCAAATGTCGGCCGTGATTTGGTCGTCACGGCATTCCAGTCCGCCAATGGACTGGTGAACTTGATCAACCCCACCTTCGCCGTCGTGGTTGGCGGGCTGGCCATCGGCCGGGTCTCTTATGATCGATGGATTGCCTTTATCTGGCCGCTGTTATTGATCCTAACGGTTTTCATCACCGTGGTGATCAGTGCTGCCACTCTACTTTGATGCGCTGCTTAATGGAGGATTGAGTTATGACTGAACACAAGCTTGGAGTACATTCCGAAACCGGAACACTGCGGCAGGTAATTGTCTGCCGCCCGGGACTGGCACACCGGAGGCTAACTCCGTCCAACTGTGACTCCCTGTTGTTTGACGACGTGTTCTGGGTAAAACAGGCCCAGAAAGATCACGATGTGTTTGTCAGCGTGATGCGGGAGCGGGGTGTCGAAGTGCTGGATGTTAACGAGCTGTTGGCCGAAACCCTGGACATTCCGGAAGCCCGCAAATGGATTCTCGATCACCGTATTACCTGGAATCAGGTCGGTGTCGGGATGATTTCCGATTTGCGCGCCTGGATGGACGAACTTCCGGGCAGAAAGCTTGCTGAATACCTTATTGGCGGGCTTAAGGTGGCCGACTTGCCCTTTGACCCGACGGGGCTTTTTGGCAATCACCTTGGGCATTATGGGTTTGTGCTGCCACCACTGCCAAACTATCTCTTTACAAGGGACAACAGCGCCTGGATCTATGGCGGTGTCACTCTGAACCCGATGTACTGGGCCGCCCGCAAGCCCGAAACCCTGTTAATGGCCGGCGTGTACCGGTTCCACCCGAAATTTTCCGGCAAGGTCGATGTGCTCTGGGGTGACCCTACACAGGAACATGGGCTTGCGACACTCGAAGGCGGAGATGTCATGCCCCTAGGCAATGGCACCCTTCTTGTAGGCATGGGAGAGCGTTCATCACCTCAGGCTGTCGGGCAACTGGCCAACGCGCTCTTTGAGAAAGGCACGGTGGAGCGGGTGATTGCCTGCCAGATCCCGAAATCCCGTTCCGCCATGCATCTCGACACTATATTCACCTTCTGCGGCGGCGACGTTGTCACCACCTTCAAAGAGGTGGCAGATGAAGTGGTTTGCTATGACCTGCGCCCCGGCGAAGGCGAAAAACATCTGTCTTTCCGACAGGATCCCCGGCCGCTATTTGATGTCGTTGCAGACGTTCTTGGTTACCAGTCTCTCAAAATTGTCCCCACCGGTGGTGACAGCCCGGCCGAGCGGGAACGCGAACAGTGGAACGATGGCAACAATGTGCTGGCACTGAGCCCTGGTGTGGTTGTCGGCTATGACCGCAACGACGACACCAACGCGGCACTGAAAGCAGCAGGCATTGAAGTGCTGGCCATTCCGGGCGCCGAACTGGGCCGTGGCCGCGGCGGCGGGCGTTGCATGAGCTGCCCCACAATGCGTGACCCCATCTGACCGGAGAGGATAAAGACCATGGCTTTTAATCTGAAAAATCGTCACTTTTTGACCCTGCGGGATTTCTCCCCGCAGGAGATCAGCTTCCTGTTACAGCTCTCGGCGGATCTGAAGACTGCCAAATACGCCGGCACCGAGGTTCCTCAGCTCAACGGCAAGGAAATAGCCCTGATCTTCGAGAAAAACTCCACCCGAACACGAGTAGGTTTCGAAGTCGCCGCTTATGACCAGGGGGCCAGAGTCACTTACCTCGGGCCCACTGGCAACCACATCGGGCACAAGGAGTCAGTAAAAGACACGGCCCGGGTGCTAGGGCGCGTCTACGACGCCATCGAATACCGTGGTTTCGGCCAGAAGATTGTCGAAGAACTGGCAGAATATGCCGGCGTGCCTGTCTATAACGGCCTGACCGATGAATTCCATCCAACCCAGATTCTCGCCGACTTCCTCACTATGCAGGAGCATACTGAGAAACCCTTGCACCAGGTGGCTTATGCCTTTCTGGGCGATGCTGCCAACAACATGGGCGACAGCCTGCTGATTGGCGGTGCCAAAATGGGCATGGATGTCCGTTTGTGCGCCCCGAAAGTTTGCTGGCCAGACCCGTCAATACAAGATGAGGCCCAGGCGATTGCCCGGGAAACCGGCGCCCGGATTACCATTACTGAAGACATCGACGCCGCCGTGGCCGGGGTCGACTTTGTGTACACCGATGTTTGGGTGTCCATGGGTGAGCCGAAAGAAAAATGGGGCGAACGGATCAAGCTGTTGATGCCCTACCAGGTAAACACTGCCCTGATGGAAAAAACCGGCAATCCGCGAGCCCGGTTTATGCATTGCTTGCCGGCTTTTCACAACACCGAAACAACCGTGGGCAAAGAAATAGAGGCCGAGTTCGGTATTAGCGCGATTGAGGTGACGGACGACGTTTTCGAAAGCCCCGCATCCATTGTGTTTGATCAGGCGGAAAACCGCATGCACACCATCAAGGCTGTGCTGGTAGCCACACTCGGGGCCTGATGTTGGCTCGAATCGCTGATAAAGGATACACCCTATGCTGATTGTTGCAGCTCTGGGCGGCAACGCCCTGTTGAAACGCGGCGAGCCACTGACGGCGGAAGCCCAGCGCACCAATGTGCAAACCGCCGCGAAATCACTGGCCGAACTGGTGCGCGCCGGGCATCAGCTGGTCATTACCCACGGCAACGGCCCTCAGGTGGGTTTGCTGGCGCTGCAGGGTGCCGCTTACAAACCTGATGAAGCCTATCCGCTGGATGTTCTGGGCGCGGAGACCGGCGGCATGATCGGTTATATGATCGAACAGGAAATCGAGAATGCCCTTGACCATGACCGCCCCGTGGCGACTCTGCTCACCCAGATCGTTGTCGACCGGGACGACCCGGCATTTGCCAACCCGACCAAGTTTATTGGCCCGGTTTACGATAAGGCAGAAGCAGAATCCCGGGCCGCGGCAGCCGGCTGGCACATTGCAGCCGATGGCGACAAATGGCGCAGAGTCGTACCTTCGCCGGCTCCCAAAGAAATACCTGACATACGGGTGTTGAAGTTGCTGCTGGACCAGGGAGTGGTTGTTATCTGCACCGGAGGCGGTGGCATCCCGGTGCTGCGCCGTAATGATGGCAGCATGACTGGCGTTGAAGCCGTGATCGACAAGGACGCCGCCAGTGCTTTGCTGGCACGCGAACTGAACGCCGATGTGCTGTTATTGCTGACCGATGTGGATGCCGTCTATCGCGACTTCGGCACACCTACCGCAGCCCCGGTTCGCAATATCACACCGGCAGAGGCAAGGATGCTGGATGTACCTGCCGGCTCCATGGGGCCAAAGGTAGCAGCTGCCAGCGATTTTGCGGACTCGGGAGGCATCAGTGGCATTGGCCGATTGGAGGATGCAATTGCAATTCTTGAGGGGTTGGCGGGCACTAAGATATTGGGTCTCAAGGCTGTTTAGCACTTTTCGAACGTAGTTGTCACTTTATTTTGATTTACATCACATCGCCAGAATCTGAGTCAATGTTTTCATTGTTCTGCTCCCGGTTTTCAGGTTGATTTCAGCTGCTCAGGGTTTACTGGTTTCTGGG
>JAGPVT010000002.1 GCA_018066865.1 Marinobacter sp.
ATCAAGGTTGATCAAGCTAAAATCATCAAAAAATCATGTGCTCAAACTCAATGAGCAGTGATACCATAATATATTTGCCAGCCACGCCACGAAGAGCGTAGCTGGCTACTTTATTCTTCAGAGATTCTGAACAGGCCTCCAAAATCAACGCTAAAACAGCCACCTTCATCCAAGAAAGATGCACAGTTGGCATGGATCAAAGCACCTTCTCCGAAACCGTGGGCCCTGAATGGCTCGCCTCCGTATCCATTGCCTGCAATGCTGCACCCATGCAGCCAGTTGATCAATATCCAGCATATGCTGGAGCGCATTGCTGAGACGAACAAACTGGAAAAACTGGCGAAGTAGTTAGCCGCGTTCGCGCAAACTTCAAAAAAGTGCTGCAGTTCGGCTGAAGGCAAGTGAGTCGATTGGTCCTCCCCATGAAAAGTAGACACTCGGTTATGCGCATCTGCGCTCATATTCTGCCGGGCTGACATAACCCAAAGCAGAGTGTCTTCTTTTCCGGTTATAAAACACTTCAATGCACTCGAAGATAGCGGAGGCGCCTATGAATTTCCTTCGTGCTCCGACCTTCATTGGTGCGCCACACAATGACGCCAAGGCTGCTTCACTTTTCAGGCGATTAGGGTTCTGAGTTACCCACGAACAGTAGATACCTCTGTGCCAGGGATCACCCTAACTTATAGAAGGTTTCTACTGTTCATGGGTAACTCTGCGATTTAACGGTGCTTACGGCGAACGGATTAAAGGACCAAGCGGTCCGAACGAATAGAACGATTGAAACAGCGGGCATACAGGCACACTGCTTGAACTCCGAAAATAAATAAAGCAAATTTATGTAATTATTTTGAGAGAAAAATAACTAGTATATGTATATGTGGCTTGCTCCCTGGCTGCTATTTTCCTCATTAGCCAAAACTACCAAAGCCGATTTATCTCCAATTTTCACGCGGGAAAAATCAATCAAAAAAGAATCAACTTCGCGAATTGGGGTAATCGAAAACCCGGTGCTCGGTGAATTACTATCCCAACTTGCGCTGACGATTACATCCGATCCCGAAGCCGATGATAACCCCGCAAAAGCCGACCTGCGCTTTCTCATAAACGTTATGATTTTTCTTCCTTCAACAACAACTTGCCGAGGAATAGAAAGGTATTGTTCGTTGACGGAATACGCGTAATCGGGAGAGCTAATGATTTTCCTGTCCATTAATCGTTTGGCAACCTTGGGCGAGGAAACTTTCCCTAATTCGAGCCTGGCGACAGAATCCCCACCCGACGTCTGTAATTCAAGATAACTTTCAGCAACATTTATCCACTCAGAGTCACTGACGGGGAAGATTGAAAAGATCTCTCGATCAGCAGGGAGCGATGAAACCTCTTCACTAACGCTGACTCTCCCACTCTTCAGGGAGGCAGCCATTAGTTTTCCGATGTCTCCATTTAGCAATTCATATCGCTGAGCATACAGCTCATTATCAATAAATCGTATGGCAACATTCTCTTTCTTTTCAGATTCCTCCCCCAGGCCCTTCTCGGAGATCTCGAAAAGTTGAGAGTAGATCTTCGTGTACTGACCCTTACCCGAGATATCCCGATCCTGCCCCCAAACGACCGCGACTTCCAGGTTCGGGTCTGAGTCTGACTGGCCAATAGAAAGGTAAATCGCTTTTGAGTCTTTGATGCCCGACTGCAATTCATCAATTATGTGTATGTTATCGGCCTTAAGTGAACCTAGCACCAATTTTGCGTCTCGACGTATGCCCAGCGGGTTTCAACATTGGTACCGTCACCTGAGAAGTCACCGCCAGACCCCTCGCCATAACGAATCCCGCCAATCTCAGTGGCAAACACACCCCTGACGGCGTTGTCGTCGGTCGCTGCCTCAAACCAGAAGCGGTATTTGATTTCCCCATATGTTTCTGTTGGGGAAGATTTTTTTAACGCTCCCTCTTTGCCGGCGAGCCCACTCCCATTAAACCAGTCTCTCTGATTGGTATAACCCTGGAAGCGGTTGTTCATGTCGCCATGAAATTCTAGCTCAACGGCCGTTACGAGATTACTGTAACTCGTGGCCGCCACAGCGGCACATATTGCAATACAGAGTTTGGTTTTGCGCATGACGTTCATTATTGTTTTCCTTTTTCGTTTCAGGTTTTAAACAATTTCTTGGTATGGGAGTATCGCGCTTTCTTCCTTTTCGAAACTCTTCATCAAATACTCAACCCGAACTCCTCATAAGGGGTAAATAAAATGAATGGACTAAATCTATTTTAAATTCAAGATGTTAGTCTATTTTTAAAGAGCCCGTGGACGCAGTTCAAAATAGTACCTCAAAAACTACCCCTCTCGCCACTCCCTCTCGCCACTCCCTCTCGCCACTTTTTTTGATCCTCATCATCTTCACGACGTGTTTCATATCACTATTCAGCTTCAATTAAGCTTGGCGGTATAGGGTCATGTTTGAGTTTGGTTCGAAATCAAGCATTGCTGATGCTGCATTTTGGCTGTGGTGCTGGCGAGACTGGCGGGAACGCTTCGAGGCCACGCCTGAGCAATATCATCGCCGATGATGAAGCCAAGCACCCACCTACCCAACTGGAGAACGAGTATGCCTCACGTCGGGGCCACTTCGCTCGCCCAGGACGCTAAGTAGAGACCGAACGTACTGTAACGCCCAGCATACTTAGCCGTCTGTATCCAATTATAAGGGTCACCAACGGATCAAGAACGAGGCTCACCAAGATGACGGAGATGATTCTATGACTCTGCAGCAGTCTAAAAAGCGGCAGGAACACTCGCAACCCATCAAACAGGAATCTGCCCGGTACACCTGTCCGATGCACCCGGAAGTAGTGTCCGATCAACCGGGTGACTGTCCGAAGTGCGGCAGGTCGAGCACGGTGCCTGTCCGCCTGTGTGGCATGGGGCTGGAGCTGGAATCGGCGGCGGTCGGCGACGAGGGGCCGATCTTTGCCGCCTTCGCGATGACCGCCTCCTCGTTGTCGGTGGTCTTGAATGCGCTGCGTCTGCGCAAGGTGAAAATTTGATCATGGCGGACGACAAACGCCGGCTAGACCGGCAACCAAGCAAAGAACGAATCTAGGGACGAATGCCGGGAGGCTTCAGCATGACGACGGTGGCACAACAAGGATCGGAGGAACGGGCGGCAGGCTTGGTCACCGTTGGTGCCATGCTCTTGGCGTTGGTGCTTGCCAACACCCCGTTACGCGAGTTCTATCGATTCCTGCATCACACCCCCGTGTCAGTGCAGGTAGGCGCTCTGGGCATCGACAAGCCGTTGATTCTGTGGATCAACGATGGGCTGATGGTGTTCTTCTTTTTGCTGATGGGGGTCGAGCTCAAACGCGAAATGCTGGGCGGTCTGTTGGGCTCGATCCAACAGGTGGCACTCCCCGGCATCGCCGCGATAGGCGGTATGCTGCTGCCGGCACTGATCTATCTGCTGGTCAATGGCACCGAGGGAATCGCTGCTCACGGCTGGGCCGTGCCCACCGCCACCGATATCGTACTGGCCCTTGCAGTGCTCTCGCTGTTCAGCAAGCGTGTGCCCCCTGCGCTGCGGGTGTTTCTGATGGCCCTGGCGGTGTTCGACGATCTCGGTGCCATCGTGATCATCGCGCTGTTCTATACCGAGCGCCTCGCCGGGGAGGCGCTGCTCATCGCCGGCATTGCCGTCGCTGGTCTCACGTTTCTCAATCGCTTGCGGGTCATGCGCGCCCTGCCCTACGTGCTGTTGGGGCTGGTGCTGTGGCTTGCGGTACTCAAGTCCGGGGTTCACGCGACCCTGGCCGGGGTCGTAATCGCTTTGGCCATTCCCGCCAGGACAAAGGATGGCCACCGGGAAAACTCCCCACTCAATCGCACCTACCATGATCTGAGACGCTGGGTCACCTTCGGCGTCGTGCCCGTGTTCGCATTCTTCAACGCAGGGATCGCTGTGAGAGGTGACAGTGAGGGCTTCGGCAATGTCTTCCTCGGTGTGACCCTCGGTCTATTGCTGGGCAAACAGTTGGGGGTGTTCACCTTCGCCTGGCTGGCAATCCGGCTGCGCCTCGCACGGCTGCCCACCGGGGTTCGCTGGTGGCACCTTTACGGCGTGGCCGTGCTGGCGGGCATCGGTTTCACCATGAGCCTGTTCATCGCCGGGTTAGCCTTCGACGCCCCGGCGGCCCTGACTGTGGCCCGCCAGGGCGTGTTACTCGCCTCGGCCGTCGCGGCACTTCTCGGCGGTGCAGTGCTGGCGACAACGCTGCCCCGCCAAACCGACTTAACCAAATTACATCCTGACACCAAGAGGTAAACCACTATGAATGCCAAATCATCGACAGCTAAAGCCCAGCTCAAGCGTCAACCTCCCCCCTCCCTGAAGGAGGCCGGCCCGGTGACAGCGCGTGAGCTCGAACACACCACCCTCTTGAGCAACCCAGCGAAGGAGCTGCTCGCCTACCAGACCGACCTGTTTCGACGCAGCGTGCGCTACCTGGATACCCTGCGCCAGCGTGCCGACAACATGCTCGAGCATGAGCAGGCTGGCAAGCCGCCGCTACTCGACTTCGACTACGAGATGATCCTCGATGGCCGGCAACTTGCGCGGCCCGCCAACTATGCCCTGCTGCGCATCACCCGGGTCGGCGAGGACTGTCTGGAAGACTGCCTCGACGAGACCAAGCCACCGGTCATGGTCGTAGACCCGCGCGCCGGTCATGGCCCGGGTATCGGCGGTTTCAAACAAGACTCCGAAGTGGGCATGGCACTCCTTGAGGGGCACCCGGTCTACTTCGCGATCTTCTTCCCCGAGCCCATGCCCGGGCAGACGCTGGAGGACGTGTTGCACGTACTGCGGCGCTTCGTCGAGACGGTGGCCGAGCGCCATCCCGGCAAGCCGCCGGTGCTCTACGGCAACTGCCAGGCGGGCTGGGCCATCGCGCTGCTCTCGGCTGATTGTGAGGGCCTGGTCGGACCGGCGGTGCTTAACGGCTCACCGCTGTCCTACTGGTCCGGCGAATCCGGCGTCAATCCCATGCGCCTCGCTGGCGGACTGCTGGGTGGCGCATGGATGACGCACCTGCTGGCGGACCTGGGGGACGGGCGCTTTGACGGCGCCCATCTGGCGGCAAACTTCGAATCCCTCAAGCCGGCAAATACCTTGTGGCAGAAGGACTACCAGTTATTTTCCGACATCGACGGCCAGCGCGAGCGATTCCTGGACTTCGAGCGCTGGTGGACCGGCTTCTATAGCCTGAGCAAGGAAGAGATTGTTGCCATCGTCGAAAATCTCTTCATCGGTAACAAGCTGGAACGTGGCGAGTTTGAAGTTCATCCCGGTTGCACCGTTGATCTCAAGCGCGTCCGCAACCCGCTGGTGATCTTCGCCTCCAGCGGAGACAACATCACCCCACCACACCAGGCGCTCAACTGGATCCCAGCGGTGTACCCAGACACCAAGGCACTCAAGGCCGCTGGCCAGCGCATCGTCTACCTGATCAATCCGCACGTTGGCCATCTGGGAATCTTCGTTTCCGCGAAGGTCGCACGGCTGGAGCACCGGGCGATCCTCGAGAGCGTCGGCGATCTCAATGACCTTGCCCCCGGCCTCTACGAGATGAAGATAGACAATCCCACCGGCGACCCGGACTGTCACAAGCCCCAATTCCAGGTGCGTTTCGAGGAACGTCAAGTGGAAGATCTGGAGTACCCCGACCAGACACAAGAGTTCGAGCGCGTAAAAGCCCTCTCCAAGCGCAATGTGGCCCGCTACGAGAGATTTGTCGGGCCCTTGGTACGGCGGGTCACCACCCCCTGGTCGGCCGAGATGCTGCGCCAACTGCATCCGGCAAGAACCAGCCG
>JAGPVT010000062.1 GCA_018066865.1 Marinobacter sp.
CAGAGGTATCCTGGAACCGACCAGTCAGAAACCCGCGACCGAGCGGCGAATAGGGTACGAAGCCAACACCAAGCTCGCGACAAGTGGGTAACACTTCTCGCTCTGTATCGCGCGCCCAGAGAGAGTACTCGGTTTGCACGGCCGTAATGGGATGAACCGCATGGGCCCGACGCAGCGTTTCGGCGCTGACCTCGCATAAGCCGATACGGGCAATTTTTCCTTCATTGATCAACCTGACGAGGCCGTCGATTGTCTCCTCAATCGGTTGCTTGGTATTGATGCGATGAACGTAGTAAAGGTCAATTTTCTCAACACCGAGCCGGCGTAGCGATGCCTCGCATGCTTGGCGCGCATAGCCGGCACTGTTGTCTAGACTGCGCTTGTATTCACCGGGTTGGCGTACGATCCCGAACTTGGTCGCGATACGAACTCGTGATTTATTGCGGGCTAAGAAGCTCCCTATTAGGGTTTCATTGTGATGCGGGCCATACATGTCCGCCGTATCGAAAAAGTCGATACCAAGCTCGACGGCCCGCTCAAGCACACGTAGCGATTCACGATCATTGCGGGAACCATAGAATTCGCTCATTCCCATACAGCCTAGTCCGATGGCGGAGACGGATAGATTGCTGCCAAGCATTCGTTTTTCCATGATGTATCTCCTTGAATACGGGAGTTGCAGTGTGGCACTGTCCATAAATGGAAAACATAAACGATTTAGATAAAGTGATTTCCGGTTCTGAAAAACAGATGTCACGAGGTTGGGTGTGGGACGACACCCGTGCCTTTCTGGCCGTCGCCCGACGCGGCACACTAAGTGGTGCAGCGTCGGAACTTAACCTTGGTATCGCGACGCTCTCTCGGCGAATCGAGCGGCTCGAAGGTGCTCTGAAGTTACCGCTCTTCGTACGTCAGCAATCGGGCTATCAACTTACTGAGGAAGGAGCTGGCCTGGTCGAGAAGGCCGAAGCGCTGGAAGCGGCTGCAGCGGCGTTTACGTCGGGGGTCTCCGCTCAAGCGCAGATGACCGGGAAAGTGCGTCTCGCCACGGCCGAGAACCTGGCGACCGGGCTCATCCTGCCAGCATTGCCGGAGTTCCGCAGACAGTATCCAGGAATTGCGATTGAACTCTTGACCGATATAACAACCGTCAATTTGCATCGTCGCGACGCTGATCTAGCGGTAAGGATGGTCAAACCCGAACGCGGCAATGTCACGTTTCGCCGCCTCGGAACCTTGGGGTACGGGCTTTACAGTAGCCCGGACTATGCGGCGCAGCGTGATACCAATCCCGATTCAGGCGACTATGACACGGATGCTTTCATCACCTGGAGCGAGAGACAGTCGCACCTACCTGCCGCGCAATGGGTTGAACGGATTCTGCAAGGGCATGAGCCTGCGTTGACCACCACCTCGCTCTCGGCCCAGGTGGTGGCTGCCAAAGCAGGGCTCGGGCTTGCCGTATTACCCCATTTCCTCGCCCTGAATGCTGGACTGATCTGCATCGCTTCGGATATAGGCGTCGATCAGTCTATCTACCTGGTAATCCAGTCCGATCTGACACAGTCGCGCCGCACGCGCGCTGTCGCTGACTTTCTTGTTGATCTGGTGCGCCGCAACAGTATTCGCCTAAGTGGTTGAAACACCCGCCTCACTATGATGTTTCGTCACATAAGTATTCAGACAAATTCTTTGGCCTGACGATAAACCAACTAATTAATCCGGATATCCTCTTTTTCTTCTTCATCACTGTGCTGTTGCTGCAGCCACAATCTGGCGTAGTAGCCATTCTGTGCCAGCAACTCACTGTGACCGCCGCTTTCCACAATCTGGCCGTGATCCATTACAAGAATCGTATCGGCATCGCGCACTGTGGATAAGCGGTGGGCAATCACCAGCGTGGTGCGCTGCCGGCTGACTTCGTTCAGGGCATCCAGGATCGCCTGCTCGGAGATGGAATCCAGCGACGACGTGGCCTCATCCAGGATCAACAGCGGCGGATTCTTCAGCAGCACCCGGGCAATGGCGACACGTTGTTTTTCGCCACCGGAGAGTTTCAGGCCACGTTCGCCCACCTTGGTTTCGTAACCTTCCGGAAGGCTGCGGATAAAGTCGTCCAGGCGGGCCTGTTTCGCGGCGTGATGTACCTCGGCTTCAGTGGCCTCTGGCCGGCCATAGGCCAGATTGCGGTAGAGAGTGTCGTTGAATAGCACTGTGTCTTGCGGAACCACACCAATGGCCGCGCGCAGGCTGTCCTGGCTGACCTCGCGAATGTCCTGGCCATCAATGGTGATGCTGCCTTTATCCACGTCAAAAAAGCGGAACAGCAGGCGGGCGAGGGTGGATTTACCTGCTCCGCTGGCGCCCACAACCGCCAGTGTGTGTCCCGCGGGTATCGAGAAGTCCACATCCTGCAGAATCGGTCGATCTGCACGGTAGGCGAAATGCACGTGGTGAATGCCAACCTCGCCTTTATTCACAGCCAGCGCAGGAGCACCGGCGGCGTCTTCAATCGCAGGCGTTTCACCAAGCAAACCAAACAGGCGCTCCACGTTCACCAGCGCCTGACGGATTTCCCGGTAAACAAACCCCAGAGCATTCAGAGGAATAAACAGCTGAAGCAGGTAGGCGTTGATCATGGTGAAGTCACCCAGGGTAATGGCGCCACTGGCCACTTCTCTTACAGCCATCACCATCATGGTTATCATGGCCAAACCAATGATGAACGCCTGGCCGGTATTGAGCGCAGCCAGAGACAGGCGGTTTTTCAGCCGCGCCTGTTCCCAGCCCTCAAGATTTTCATCGTAAAGGTCGGCCTCAAATTTTTCGTTATTAAAGTACTTCACGGTTTCGTAGTTGAGCAGGCTGTCGATGGCGCGAGAGTTGGACTGGTTGTCCCGGGCGTTGGCCTCACGTACGAACTTGGTTCGCCACTCGGTAACCAAAATGGAAAACACGATATACACCACTACAGCTATCAGAATTGCCAACACGTAGCTGGCGTTAAACGCCACAAGTAAAATGCCCGCCACCATCAGAATTTCCAGCAGTGTGGGAACAATGTTGAACAGGGTAAAGCGCAGCAGAAAGCTGATACCGGTGGTTCCCCGCTCGATGTCCCGGGCCAGCCCTCCGGTTTTGCGATCGAGATGGAACGCCAGTTCGCGGTCATGGAGGTGGCGGAACACTCTTAGTGATACCCGCCGCATGGCGCGCTCGGCGACCCGCGCAAACACCGCGTCCCGCAGTTCACCAAACAGCGTACTGCCAAACCGCAATGCACCATAGGCGACCACTAGTACCACAGGAATCCACAGCAACAGCTCGCCTTCGCGGCCCTGATCGAGGTAGTCGACAATGTATTTCAGGGCCACCGGGGTTGCCACGGTCGCCAGCTTTGCCAATATCAGGAAGGCGACAGACAGCGCAACCCGCCCACGGAACTCGGCAAGATAAGGCCAGAGCCCGGCGATCACTTTCCAGTCAGGTTTGTGGTTAGCCGGGTAATCACTGTCAGCGTATGCGCGCACGGGTATTCCTTCCTTTTCTCGGAGAGGACAAGCGTATGATAAGGCTTGTTGAAAGCAGGGTTCGTATAGTGTCCTGAGTTTACAGCACTGCGACTTTTTACAGCAGCTCAACGTTTTACACTACTTCTGGTTCAGGAGGCACACCATCAACACTCGTCACCGGCAAGCCCTGAAACTCGTTATTGGGTTTATACGCCCTTATCGCAAAGCCGTTGCAGGTGCACTCGTCGCGCTGATTATCACTGCAGGTATCACACTCGGATTAGGGAAGGGTCTTCAGGTTCTGGTTGATCAGGGCCTGGCTACGGAGTCTCCCGGCAACCTGGCCCGCGCCATAGGGCTGTTTTTCATTCTGGTGCTGGGGTTGGCGTTCGGATCCTTCGCGCGCTTCTATCTGGTGTCCTGGATCGGCGAAAGGGTGGTGGCAGATATCCGTAAACAGGTCTTCAATCATCTGATTGACCTGCATCCCGGTTTTTTCGAGCAGAACCGCGCGCTGGAAATTCAGTCGCGGTTTACCGCCGATACCACGGTGCTGCAGTCGGTAATCGGCTCAACAGTCTCCATTGCCTTGCGCAATGCGCTGATGCTGGTGGGTGGCCTGCTTTTGCTGTTCATTACCAATGCCAAGCTGGCCGGAATTATTCTGCTCGGCTTTCCCCTGGTGATTGTGCCAATTCTGTTTTTCGGTCGGCGCGTGCGCCAGCTTTCACGGCTCAGCCAGGACAGAGTGGCCGATGTGGGCAGTTACGTGGGAGAAAACCTCACCCAGATCAAAACCGTACAGGCCTTTAACCATCAGCACTACGACCGGCGTTTTTTTGCGGACGTATCGGAGCAAGCCTTCGACATTGCCCGCGCCCGCATTAAACAGCGCGCCTGGCTGACCACCATAGCCATTTCCCTGGTGATGGGGGCTGTCGGTGTGGTGATCTGGATTGGCGGCCTCGATGTTATTCACGGCCGCATTACCCCGGGTGAACTGGCAGCTTTCCTGTTTTACAGCCTGCTGGTAGGCGTTGCTGCAGGCGCCATCAGCGAAGTGATCGGGGAACTGCAAAGAGCAGCCGGTTCCGCCGCACGACTTTTTGAATTGCTGCAGACGGAACCTGCGTTTGACCGGCCTGCAGGACTGGCAAAGGGATTTCCGAAGCCCATTATCGGCGATATTGCCATCGAAGGCCTGAACTTCAGCTACCCCGGTCGCCGCGAACATCCCGCACTGGCCGATATCTGCCTGCATGTCCGTGCCGGGGAAACCCTGGCCTTGGTTGGCCCCTCGGGGGCCGGGAAATCTACGCTGTTTGATTTGCTGCTGCATTTCTATCAGCCCGACAGCGGCTCCATTCACATCGATGGCACAGATAGCGCTAAGGTTTCTCTGGAGGCGCTGCGTAACTGTTTTTCACTGGTGCCCCAGAACCCCGCTTTGTTCCATGGCACCGTGGCAGACAACATCCGCTACGCGCGCCCTGACGCCAGCCAGGCCGAGGTTGAAAATGCAGCCCGCATCGCTCACGCCCATGAATTTATCGAAAAACTGCCGGACGGTTATCTCACGCGTCTTGGGGATGCGGGGCTGGGGCTCTCAGGCGGCCAGAAGCAACGGCTAGCCATTGCCCGAGCTCTGCTTGCCGACGCACCCATTTTGCTGCTGGATGAAGCCACCAGCGCGCTGGATGCGGAAAGTGAAAGCCTGATCCAACAAGCCATGCCGGCACTCACATCCGGCAGAACCACACTGGTGATCGCCCACAGGCTTGCCACGGTGCGGGATGCTGATCGAATCGCCGTTCTGGATCAGGGCCGGCTGTTAGCCGTTGGCACCCATGAAGAGTTAATAAAGCAAAACGAGCTTTACCGGCGTCTGGCTGCGCTGCAGTTCCGGGAGCAACCGGCATAAATATGAACATTGTCAATTTGTGTCATGCCTCGCTACTCCCTACACTGTTAAACGAGATTGATAAATCAGAGACACAGGGAGAATGGCAAAGTGAGCAATAAAGAATTGCAGGCACTTAAAGAACGCTATGTTGCGGCAGGCGCGGCAAGCCCCAATGAACAATTTGCCGACCACGCGACAAACGCAGAACTGTGGGACGCAGACGGCAAGCGTATGATCGACTTTGCCGGCGGTATCGGTGTACTCAATATTGGCCACCGACATCCGAAAGTGGTTGAGGCAGTAAAAGCCCAGCTTGATAAATTGATGCATACCTGCCAGACGGTGATGTCCTATGAGGGCTACGTGCGCCTGGCACAGAAGCTCAGCGAAGTTTCACCGGTGAAAGGTCACGCCAAAGTCATGCTGGCGAACTCCGGTGCAGAAGCACTGGAAAACGCCGTCAAAATTGCCCGTGCTGCTACCGGCCGCACGAACATCATCTGCTTCGACGGTGGTTATCACGGCCGTACGTTCATGACCATGGCCATGAACGGCAAGGCTGCGCCCTACCAGACGGATTTTGGTCCTATGCCGGGAACCGTCTTCCGAGCGCCTTACCCCGTGCCATACCACGGTGTAAGCGAAGATGAAGCCCTGCGCGGGCTGATGATGACCATGAAGGCAGATTCACCCGCAAACCAGACTGCCGCTATTGTTATTGAGCCGGTGTTGGGTGAGGGTGGTTTTTATCCGGCACCTGCGAGTTTCCTCAAGAAACTCCGCGAGATATGTGATGAAAACGGCATTCTGCTGATTGTCGACGAAGTCCAGAGCGGCTTTGGCCGTACCGGCAAGATGTTTGCTATCGAGCACAGCGGTGTTGAGCCGGACATGATAACCATGGCCAAGAGTATGGCCGACGGCATGCCTATCTCGGCGATCGTTGGAACAGACAAGCACATGGATGCCTCTGGCCCGAATTCGCTGGGTGGCACCTATACCGGTAGCCCGACCGCTTGCGCTGCCGCCCTGGCTGTATTTGATGTGTTCAGGGACGAGGACATTCTGGGTCAAAGCCAGCGTCTCGGCAAGAAACTGGAAGTTTGTTTCACCAAGTGGCAAGAGCAGTTCACCCACGTGGATAACGTCCGCTGTCTCGGCTCCATGGCGGCGTTTGAGCTGGTCGAAGACAAAGAAAACCGTAAACCCATGCCGGAACTCGCTGCAGCCATCACGAAAAAAGCCAAAGAAAAGGGCCTGATTCTTCTGAGCTGTGGCATGTACGGCAATACTTTGCGCTTCCTGATGCCAGTCACCATCGAGGATAATATCCTTGAAGAAGGTCTGGCGATTCTTGAGGAAAGCATGAAAGAAGCGGGCGCCTGATCCTTCACCTGCTCGTATAAAAGCCGAACCTCAGGGTTCGGTTTTTTTATGGCGTTCGTCGTATACTGCCTTCAGTTGTTTCACCAACCAGGCAGAATTATGACCTCACCGAACACCGCCACATCCGCACCCGACCATAAACCCAGGCCTTGGGTTGATCTGCTGGTCAGTATTATCATTCCATCCGTTATCCTGATGAAATTCAGCGGCGACCAGTATCTTGGCAGCGTTAACGCCCTGATTCTCGGGCTTGCGTTCCCCTTGGGCTGGGGGCTTTTCGAGCTGGTCCGCTACAACAAAAAGAATTTTATCGCGTTGCTGGGTCTGGTGAGTGTAGGGCTGACGGGTGGCATTGGTTTGCTGGAGCTGGATGCCGGTTGGCTAGCCGTAAAAGAAGCCGCTATTCCCGCGATTATCGGCTTGGCCGTGCTTGTTTCCACCCGCACAAAATACCCGTTGGTACGCACGCTGCTTTATAACCCGAACGTGCTTGATGTGGAAAAGATCCACGGGGCGCTGGAAGCAAAGAATTGTGTAGAGCAGTTTGAGGCGCGCTTGTTGAAGGCCAGCTACTTTTTCGCTGGCACCTTTCTGTTCTCATCCATCATGAACTACGTTCTCGCCCGCTGGATTGTGGTCAGCCCCTCAGGCACTCAGGCCTTCAACGAAGAGCTTGGCAGAATGACCCTGGTGAGTTACCCGATAATCGCCATCCCTTCCATGGTGATGATGATACTTATCTTCTACTACCTGTGGAGAACCATACGCCGTCTGACAGGTTATACCCTGGAAGAGGTGATGGCGCCACACTTGGCGGAAAAGGAGAAGGCCCGGTCTTCAGGCTCCGATTCTGGTAAATAACGCAATATTTCAATAATTTACCGGGGTTGTCCGGGAATAAAAAAACGGCCAGAGTGGTGATGCTCTGGCCGTTTTTTGTTACTGCTCAAAACGTTATCAGATATCCAGGTTGTGCACTTCCAACGCATGGGTCTGGATAAAGTTACGACGCGGTTCTACGTCGTCACCCATCAGAGTCGTAAAGATCTGGTCTGCCGCAATGGCGTCATCAATCTTCACTTTCATCATTCGACGCGTTTCAGGATCCATGGTTGTTTCCCACAGCTGGTCCGGGTTCATCTCACCCAAACCTTTGTAACGCTGAATGTTCAGACCTCGCTGGGCCTCCTTCATCAACCACTCTAGCGCGCCCTCAAACGACAGTATCGCTTGTTGACGCTCACCTCGCTGAATGTAGGCACCTTCTTCGACCAGCCCGTTAAGGGTCTCACCAAGCCGCGCTATTGCACCATAGGACGGTGAATCAAAGAAATCATGGCTAAACACGTACTCATGGGGAATACCGTGGACGTAGATGGTGACCTTAGGCAAATAAAGGCCACGCTCGGAATCCTTCGTAACGGAGAAGGTGTACTTTGTTCCGGTGCGGGTATCCACATCCAGGCCGTCGCCCAAACGACTTGCCCAGGCAGCCACGGTTTGCTCATCCTTCAGATGCTCAGGCTTCAGAGTATCGTTGTGTAGCATCTGCTCCAGCACTTTAGCCGGGTATGCGCGGGACAGGCGGTCGATCATTGCCATCACGGCCTGGTAGTCCTTTACCATCGTCTCCAGAGCAGAGTCCTTGATAGCAGGTGCTTCCGGATTCACATACAGCTGAGCGCCTTCCAGGGATGTCTGAGTAAGGTAGGCTTCTTTTGCCTTCTCATCCTTCAGGTACTGCTCCTGCTTGCCACGCTTGACCTTGTAGAGTGGCGGCATTGCAATAAACACATGGCCTCGCTCAATGATTTCGCGCATCTGACGGAACAGAAAGGTCAGCAGCAGGGTACGAATGTGGGAACCGTCCACGTCAGCGTCCGTCATGATAATGATGGAGTGATAACGAAGCTTGTCCGCGTTGAACTCTTCCCGGCCGATACCACAACCCAGGGCGGTAATCAGAGTGCCAACTTCCGCGGAGGACAGCATCTTGTCGAAGCGTGCCTTCTCTACGTTCAGGATCTTACCTTTCAAAGGCAGAATAGCCTGGGTTTTGCGGTCTCGACCCTGTTTGGCACTTCCGCCGGCCGAGTCACCCTCCACTATGAACAGTTCGGAAAGGGCGGGGTCTTTCTCCTGGCAATCAGCCAGCTTGCCAGGCAAGCCGGCAATATCCAGAGCACCTTTGCGTCGGGTCATATCCCGGGCTTTACGAGCAGCTTCGCGAGCCCGGGCAGCTTCAATCATTTTATTAACAATAAGCCGGGCTTCGTTTGGCTGTTCCTGCAGATACTCGGCAAAGCTCTGATAGAGCTCCTGCTCAACCGCTGTTTTCACTTCCGAAGACACCAGTTTGTCTTTGGTCTGTGACGAAAATTTTGGGTCGGGCACTTTAACGCTGATGATCGCCGTCAAGCCTTCCCGGGCATCGTCACCGGACGTGCTTACCTTGGATTTCTTACCCAGGCCTTCCAGTTCAATGTAGTTATTCAATGAGCGGGTAAGAGCAGCACGGAAGCCTGCCAGGTGCGTGCCTCCATCGCGCTGGGGAATGTTGTTGGTGAAGCAATAGATATTTTCCTGGAAGGCATCGTTCCACTGCATGGAAACTTCCACCACGATGCCGTCTTCGCGCTCCCGGGTGAAGTGGAAAACCCGGTTGATAGGCGTTTTGTTAGCGTTAAGATGCTCAACAAACGCCCGCAAGCCGCCGTCGTACTGGAAAATTTCTTCTTTACCACTGCGCTCGTCTGTCAGGCGAATACGCACACCGCTGTTCAGAAACGCCAATTCCCTTATGCGCTTGGCAAGGATGTCGTAATGAAATTCAATGTGGGTGAAGGTTTCTGGCGAGGGGATAAAATGAACCCGGGTACCGGAGGCTTCGGTGTCGCCTACAGGAGCCAAAGGCGCATTAGGCACACCGTGCGTATAAACCTGCTCATACACTTTGCCATCCCGGCGGATGGTCAGAGTCAGTGTTGATGACAAAGCATTTACAACCGATACGCCTACACCGTGGAGACCGCCGGAAACCTTATAGGAGTTATCATCAAATTTACCCCCGGCATGGAGCACCGTCATTATGACCTCGGCGGCAGATATACCCTCTCCCTCGTGGATATCTACAGGAATGCCACGGCCGTTATCCTGAACGCTCACTGATTCGTCAGGATGAATGATAATTCCGATTTCGGAGCAGTGACCTGCCAGAGCTTCATCGATGGAGTTATCCACCAGTTCGAACACCATGTGGTGCAGGCCGGTACCGTCATCCGTATCGCCGATGTACATCCCTGGCCGTTTTCGTACCGCATCCAGCCCTTTCAGAACTTTGATACTGGTGGAATTGTAGCTCGATTCACTCATTAAGAAACTCCTGAAGCCGTGAGGGCCGGCGCTTTCCTTAAAACCGCCTGTTCTGCGGGCTAAGGATTTGGTAAGCCGGTTTTATTCTTCCTTCAATTTTCCATGTTCCACGTGGAACATTCGATAATCAGGTATCTGGTTACCCTGCCACAGAGACTCCGGATCGGGATGCTCAATGGAGGTAATGAATACCTGGCAACGCAATTCCTGTAACTTGCGAGCCAACATCGTTCGATGGCTCTCATCCAGTTCGGCGTTAATGTCATCGACCAGAAAGCTGACCTGCTTTCCAAGATCATTCAACACCATGCTCTGGGCAATCTTCATCAGAATAACGAGAGTTTTTTGCTGGCCGCGAGAAAAGGTTTCCGCCACCGGTCGTCCCTGAAATCTGATCCGGATGTCCGCCCGGTTCGGCCCATAGAGCGTATGCCCCATGCGAGCTTCCTGCTCCCTGTGCCGAACAAGTACATCTACCAGGGACTGACTGGTATCCCACCCGGGATAAAACTCAAGCTTCAGCCCCTCGGTCCAATTCATATCTACTTCATGAACCAGACTGTCAAATGCGCTTTTGAATTGATCAAAGGCGATTTTCCGGGCCTCGCTTATTCTCTCGCTCAGTGCCGCGTACTGCGTATCCCAGATGCGCAACATGGATTCGTCCAGTCTACCATTTCTCAGCGTTTGATTCCGCTGTGATGTGACTCTCTGACACTGTTGCCAGCTTGATGCGAAAGAAGGTTCCACGTGGAACACTGCCCAGTCGAGGAATTGTCGACGCTTGCCTGGCCCCCCGGCGACAATATCAAATACGCCAGGATCAATGACCGAAACCGGCAAATGCATGGCAAGAGAAGACAGGCTCCTCACACCTTCACCGTCTACCCGAAGTGTGGTTTCCTTCTGCGCGACGTCCCGGGAAATACCTAACCGGTGGGCGAGTGTTCCTGCGGACTGCGCATTGCGTTCTTTATCAAACCCATGATCCAGACCACCAAATACAGTGAATCGTTGTTGTCCGTGCTGAACAACAGCTTGATGGCGATTGATCCGGAATGAACGCCCAAGGCCAAGGTAACCAATGGCCTCAAGCACACTTGTTTTACCGCTCCCGTTGGCACCATAAAGAAAATTGAAAGACGATGAGAAGGACGCAGGTTCATCTGGTGAAAGGTTGCGAAAAAACTCGGTATGAAGTTTTACCAGCGCCATAGAAGGGACAGCTCGTCGCGGCAGCAAGAGGAGTGGAGGGTATCCACGAAAAAAGGCAGCATTTCACTACTTCGTGAAATGCTGCCTTAGTGTACAAAACCATACCGCTGAAGGCGACCGCCTCAGTGAAGCATATTCAGGCGCTCATCCATGAACACATCCATTTCCGGAGCCAGGATATGTACGTAGCGGTCGAAATACAGGAACTGCTTCAGTAACAACGCAAACTCCCGCGGGAAGTGCAGGCCGTGGCTTTCACCCACCTTCACCATGTCCATCAGAATGCTGTTCACATCGTCTTCTGCCTGATCGGCCTGATACGGCACATGGTCCGGAACCATCTTATCCATCTTCTGGTAAAGCTTACGCAAGTCCGCTGCCAAATTTTCTGCCTTGACGGTATGGTTGGTAATGCCAATACGGATCATCGCCTCAGCCATGCCGTCAAAGTTGCCCACCATCACCGTTGAAATAAAATCACTGACGGCCTGCCAGGTATCCGGGCGAATTCGCCCAACAATACCAAAATCAATAAAGCCCACTCGGCCGTCTTTTAAAACCATCAGGTTACCGGCGTGCACATCAGCATGAAAAAATGCGCACTGGGTAAGGCTGGCAAACCAGGTGTTCATTGCGGTAATCAGCGTCCGCTCCGGATCTTTGGCGTAACCCCGGATACTTTCCAGATCGGTTAAAGGCACACCGTAAAACCGTTCCATGGTCAGTATCCGTCGGGTGCTGCAATGCTCGTAAACCAAAGGGACCGTCGCATCTTCGTTGTGCGTGTTGTGAAGGAAATTACGAAATACCTTGAGGTTATTCGCCTCTTTAATGAAGTCACATTCTTCCATCATGGTGCGCTGGATTTCTTCCACGATACCGGACAGCGACGTCCAGGAAAGCTTTGGCGCCAGGGTTTCAAGAATTCGTGCCGAGAGGTACAGAAAGTTCAGATCTGTCAGCAAAATATTTTCAACGCCAGGCTTTTGCACCTTGATCACCACATCTTCACCGGTAACCAGCCGTGCAGCGTGCACTTGTGCAATAGAGGCGGAAGCCAGAGCGACCGGATCTATCTCGGCGAACACCTCGTCGATCGGCCGATCCAGCTCCTCACGGATAATCCGTTTGATTACGCCAAACGGGAGGTTGGGAGTCCGATCCAGACAGTACTGAAACTCTTCAACGTACTCTTTCGGGAAGAAGGTCGGGGAGCTGGCGATGAATTGCCCCAGCTTGATGTAGGTTGCGCCCAGGGATTCAAACGTCTGACGCAGCAAGCGAGGGGCAGGGGGCCTATCACCCACGACCCATTTGGCGCCCGTCCGGGCCAAAACAGAAAGTGTTTGTCCGATTCTGAAAGCGCCTTTGATTCCGTTCGTTACGGTGCCCATCATATTATCCTAAAGCCTCATCGGCATAACCACATAGAGGCAGCGGTTATCAATTAGAGATTCGATCAGTGCGCTGCTGTTTGGATTGGAGAGGGTTATCTTCACCTGATCCTCTTCCAGCGCGTTCATTACATCCACCAGGTAGCCTACATTAAAACCGATCTGCAGGGATTCGCCCTGATAGTCAACCGGGAGTGCATCTTCGGCCTGTTCCTGATCCGGGTTATTGGCAAATACCTGAAGCTCATTTGTCGCCAGATTCAGGCGAACGCCACGAATGTTTTCGTGGGAGAGAATACCCGCCCGCTGAAGCGTGTTCTTCAGAGTGGCGCGGTCTGCCAGAACGATCTTGTCACCACCACGGGGAATCACACGGTTGTAGTCCGGGAACTTGCCTTCAATGAGCTTGGAGGTAAACGTGTAGGAGCCAACCGTTGCCCGCAGATGGTTGTCGCCGATAACCAACGTGACCGGTGTTTCCACATCGTCCAGCAAACGTGAAAGTTCCAGAACACCTTTACGGGGCACAATAACCTGGCGTGGTTCGGCGCAACCGGTATCCAGCTCAACGTGCGCCATAGCCAGCCGGTGGCCGTCTGTTGCCACTGTGCGTACATGATCCTTGTCCACTTCCAGCAAGAGCCCGTTCAAATAGTAACGGACATCCTGTTGAGCCATCGCGAAGGCGGTGGCGTCGAACATGCGCCGCAACTCTTTCTGCGGCAGTTCAAGGCGGAAACTCTCGGGCTCATCTTCCACATTCGGAAAGTGCTCTGCTGGTAAGGTGGAAAGCGTGAAATGGCTTGCCCCGCATCGCACGTGAAGACGATCACCTTCAAGAACCAATTCTATCGGGGCTTCATCCCCCAGCGCGCGGCAGATATCTGAAAGCTTTCGAGCCGGAACGGTGATCCGTCCGGGCTGGTCGACGTGAACAGGTGTAACCCGTCCCACCAGCTCAACTTCCATATTCGTCCCGGTCAGGACCAGTGTATTGTCTTCGGCCACCAGCAGCACGTTAGACAGCACTGGCATGGTCTGCTTTTTTTCAACAACACCGGCAATGCTTTGCAACGGTGTGAGCAAGGATTCACGGCTGATCGTCAGTTTCATGTCACTCGGCTTTCTGTTGTTGGAAGGATGAATGTTGTGTCGCCTCACAAAGTCACGCGAAACAACCGGATTCAGGTGGTCAGCAACCTCATAAAGTTCTGATAGTCTTCGCGAATGCCCGGGTCAGTTTCCTTGAGCTCCACGATCTTCTTGCACGCATGTAAAACCGTTGTATGGTCACGACCCCCAAACGCATCCCCGATTTCAGGGAGGCTGTGATTGGTCAGTTCCTTCGAGAGCGACATAGCCACTTGCCGGGGCCGGGTGACCACACGGGTTCGTCTCTTGGAATGCAGGTCCGCAACCTTGATCTTGTAGTACTCAGCCACTGTGCGCTGAATGTTATCAATGCTCACCTGTTTTTCATGCAAGGCAAGCAGATCTTTCAGGCTTTCCCGAATAAACGGTGGCGTAATTTCAGAGCCTGTGAAGTGAGCATTCGCTATCACCAGGCGAAGCGCCCCTTCTAGCTCTCTCACGTTAGACCGGATTTTCTGGGCAATAAAAAAAGCCGCTTCGCTACTGAGTTTAACGTTAACCTGGTCGGCTTTCTTCATAAGGATTGCCACCCGCGTTTCCAGCTCAGGCGGCTCAACCATAACGGTCAGACCCCAGCCGAAACGGGATTTGAGACGCTCCTCCATATCCACAATTTCTTTCGGAAACCGGTCACAGGTTACGATCACCTGCTGCCCGCCTTCAAGCAGCGCATTAAAGGTATGAAAGAACTCTTCCTGGGAGCGCTCTTTACGGGCAAAAAACTGGATATCATCGATCAGCAAGGCATCGACCGACCGGTAATACCGCTTGAATTCATTGATGGCATTCAGTTGCAACGCCTTTACCATATCAGCAACAAACCGCTCAGACCGCAGGTAAGCCACCTTTGCGTTGGGATTGCGTCGCACAATGTCATTTCCGATCGCGTGCATCAGGTGGGTTTTACCCAAACCTACACCCCCATATAAAAACAGAGGGTTGTATGCACCACCGGGGTTTTCCGCTACCTGCATGGAGGCTGCGCGGGCAAGCTGGTTCGACTTGCCCTCTACAAAGGTCTCAAAGGTAAACCCTTCATTGAGAAAGCTCTGGTGTTTGATATCACCTTCTACCTGAACCGGCCGACGCCCACCGTTTGATCTGTACTCGTTAAGTTGTGCCTGGCGGTTGCCGCCTGAGGTTGCCGCAATACCTCTTTCTTCTTCAGTAACCCTACCACCCGATTCTTCCTGAACCCGCCTGGCAGAATCCTGCTGAACCAGCTCTGAACGCACCACCGGCTCGCTCTCCCGGGGAGCGGATCCGACTTTCATTCCGACTCTCGGAGCCTGGCCCCCGTTCAGATCCTTGAGAACTTCTTCTATACGCCGGAGGTACTTTTCGTTGACCCAGTCCATAACAAAACGATTGGGCGCAAACAGCATCAATTGCCCTTCACGATGATCAGACTGAAGGGGCCGCAGCCAGGTATTGAACTGTTGTGCGGGAAACTCGTCCCGGAGTACTTCAAGACATTGATGCCACATACTGTTCGGCACGACAGTCCGCTCCCGATAACCCATAGATTTCTCAAACCGGACAAGGGGCGTCCGATTCCGAAAGATGACCAAGGATTCTAACCCGCCGGCTCCCCCAGTGAAAGAGTAAACACCTCATCATAAACAGGCTGTGGAAATTAATAATCCAATTTATCAGTTTGTTACAGACTTATATACAACCTTGTGTACAGAAATTTCTTTGTAGTAAACTTACCCACATACCTGTGTGTACAACCGGTCGTCAGCCCTGTGTGCAACCTTGGGAAGTGTGGTGGATAACTGAGCACATTCCCGAAACCCCGACTTATCCACAATCCGTCCTGCGCTTATACACAGGGCCCAGGCGTACTTTTA
>JAGPVT010000067.1 GCA_018066865.1 Marinobacter sp.
CGAACTCTGGTCAGGCGGTTAAGATGGGGTTCGTGGAGCGCTTACAAACATCGGGAACCGCAATTTTCTGGATCATCAGCCGCTGCCGCCAAGCCATCAGATCGGCAAAGCTCAATCCTTGTTCATGAGCATAACGGCTCAGTGACTGGCCCAATGAAAACGCGTGGTGCAGGTGCCCCAGAAAGAACGCCTGGGCGGATGTGAGTTGGTGGTTCATCATTAGCCTCCTTAGTGAGAGGCTTTGATTCTGGCGAACTCTGGTCAGGCGGTTAAGATGGGGTTCGTGGAGCGCTTACCGAATAGGTCGGCCCGTCCTGACCAATCATCTCACCATCAGCCGCCAGTTTCGACTCCGCATATTCGGAACCCGTCGAGCCCTCGTGATTGCGTCGTGGAATGTCAGTCTCTAATGCTGTTGCTGGTATGCCACCGGCATAATAACGGCTACTATCATCAATTGTTCGAGTGTTGTCTGGAACTACATACTAAATCCACTTTTCCAATCTGCTTTAGTAGTCGGATCATCTCTCATTTCATCGATAAAGTATTCACAAGCTTCACTTTCATTTTTGAAATATTCCTTGGCTGTTTGCAACCCACGCTCACTATAAAAAACACACCAACCATTATCTTCTTTTCGCAAACATAGCGCTTCGTCTTTGATTTCATCATCCAATGAATAGGCAGAAGGTTTGAAGTTTTCCTTAATCAGAATATCTCGAAGATCATTCTTATTCATAAATACTCCATCTATTTTGTAACCCGTTCAAGCTGGCCAGATTTCACAAGTTCTTTTACGGTAAGTGGCAGTTGAATCTGCTCACCATATCCCGGCATATCAAATGCAGGTGCTGCCGGACCAATACGAGCATTATCAACATCAACCACTCTATATACATTCAGATTGCTAGTATCTGTGCCAGGGCGTAATGATAAAGTTTCGGGCTTCGTTCCTAAGGGGCTAACAAATGTGCCCCTTTCATTACCTAGTCGGCCTAATAACTGACCCGGTTGCAATGAACCAACACTATCTGCTCCATAAACAAAACCTTCATTTTTTGGCCAATCCCAAAAGACATTGTCTGCTCCATACTTTTCAGACAAATGCTGATTCCATTGAGCTCCAGTAACGTTATCGGCTTGATTGCTTAATGAAATTTTGTTTGGAACAATATCCGCTATAGACACAACCATTGCATTCGGTTGAGCACTACCAGCCCAGTTCTTGGCATCCTTACGCGCCTGCTCCACCGCCGTTTCTACCAGGCCCTCTACACCAGACTTAGCCGCCTTGCCAACACCCGGTATAGCGGTTAATTCTACAAGCGTCGTGCCGAGGTGGTCAGCAGCTTCCGCAACCGCTGCACCAGCATTGCCTTGAAGTTCTGCCACCAACTGCCTATCACGTGCCGTGGCTCTGGTCGGGGGCGATACACGTGCTGGTGGTGACCCAGCTGACAACCGTCGTTTTTATATGGCAGTATTTTGCGCTTTAGGAACCTTGATTACAGATACCACATCGCGAACTCCCCATTCATGAGGCAACGTTAGCCCTTGGTGAAAACCATCCATAAACAACCTCGCACATCGGGACAGATTTATTTTCAAAAAAATCAAACGCCGAAGCGTTCAATCAATTGATGAAAAACAATTAACTTTGGATTTTTCAGCCCAAACTCTAGGTTCCTTATAACAAATATTAATTAATGCTGCTTAGCCCTCAAGCGACTAATAGCTGAAGGCTCACCGCCTGTTAACTCAATTCTAAATTCAGCAAAAGCCTGCTCTAGATCGGGGAACTTAGTCAAATTACCTTCGGTAAAAAATATACCTCCAGGTATATCTCTCCATTCTAAAGGAGTTGCTACATTCATCAGTTTTGAAGCTTCCATTAACATAGAAGGCATTCTAAATAACTCGCATACTTCATCCTTCGACTTAGAGTAATTCGAAAGGAGCCGCTCCAACCTTATTGCTTTAGCTTTTAACAGATCTTTTTCCATAAAAAACCTATCAATTATCAACTATATTTTCTTATAGCTTGTTTGGAACAATCACATAGAAATACCGCGGTCACTACCAGGATTTTGAAGCAGTAAGTAATCAAGCTCTCTATCTCTACATTTCTGAACAAACGGAAGGGCCGAATCCATATCTACTTTAAACGACTCAAACATCTCTCTGGATATTTCGTAGTATTCTTCATAGTCTACACGTTGATTCCGAACAGGAATTGAAACAAAAAATTTACCGGTTTCTTCTTCAACCCCTATTGAGAATCTATTTTCACGACTAAAGTCAATATCTATAAACTTCATTGCATTTTCCCTAAAAATTTATATTATAAAATAAATATTGATTTTCAGCAATATCGCCTGTATCAATAACCGCCTCTAAACTGTCATCAGGTAACCTCCCTCCAGGTATCCACTTCGGGTTCGCCCCCGCCTCATTTCCTGATGGCATTCTTATATTCAACTCTCTGGGCTTAGGAATATCAATTCGAACCAATTCATTCCCGTCAGAAAAAAACTTATCGGGCAAACCTAGTGCCTCTTCCATCGCACGACCATCCCCATTAGCTGTCGCTAGGAGGCGATCCGCATCATTTCTGGTCATTACGAAAGAACTTCCGTCAATTTGAGCAATGCCATATTTGTCAAAATTTTTCTGACTCATTAACCTCGAAGCACCGTTATCAAATTGTGCTAAATGGCTTTCAATTTGACTTGCAGAAAAATACTCACTTGGATCTGGTCTTTGACCTTTAGGGATCGATCTTATTTCATCAATTAAAGTTTTATCTGTAACAGCATTCTCGCCGCTCCGCACCCCAGAATAAGTCGGCCCATCCTGACCAATCATCTCTCCATCAACATTCGACTGCGGAGAAATGTCTTTCCTGGCATCCTTACGCGCCTGATCCACCGCCGTGTCTACCAGGTTTTCTACACCCGACTTAGCCGCCTTGCCAACACCCGGTACAGCGGTCAATTCTACAAGCGTCGTGCCGAGGTGGTCAGCGGCTTCCGCAACCGCTGCGCCGGCATTGCCTTGAAGTTCTGCCACCAACTGCCCGTCACGCGCTGTACCGTTGGGTCTTCTTCCCCGTAATCATCTTCGGCATCGTTCTTCTCCTGTTGCGGAGTTATCGATGCGTGTCTACTGAAGTGGGGGAAGTCCACCATCATCTTGAATTCTCTGTTAAGGATATACATGCCACCTATCGAAAAATTGACGAGTTGCGTTGCCCATATAAGTTTTACTAGCCTCTCCAGCTTCTGTACGAGAAATATTTTCTAAGAAACAGCTTTTAATAGAGCTAGTCAGCTCTAGCAAATCATCACCCACCCTAGGCTTAGTCAAAACAAACTCTATTTCACTAAATAGCTTTTCTTTATGATGCTTATCTATTAGATCGAATGCATCGATATAAAACTGGGAAAACTCGGCACACAGTCCTGCCGTAGTATAGCTTCCATCCTCATTAATATTATAATTATCCTCAGACTCCCATTGTTTTTTAAAACCCGGAAATTCAATAATTAAATATGAGAAAAGATTTTCTTTACCATTAATCATTTAAAACTCCTTTCTGAGCAGCTCGAAGATCCTTAAGCATCTCCTTTGCAGCGTGCATATCATCCTGAGACGCCTCCGGATTCTTCTTGATCCAAGTGGTCAACGAGTTCACTAGTTGGGGTGCTTTATTATTTAAATGATCTGTACCTTTGAACAATTCACCCGTTTCAAACTCCCATCGAGCTGCATCCGCAGTACTACCTGTACCGAGAGTACCGGTAGGCGATCTATCACCTTTGTACATTTGGTTAACTATATTTTGGAGCTTCCGCTCATTAACTTCGGGACGTTTGAAGCTACCAGGGTATGCGCCCGACTCCTGATAACTATAGAGATTACGGCTCTCGATTGTTCTTTTTGACACCGATCCAGGGCTGAAAGCATCCGATTCAATAACTGGACTTCCACCACTCAAACTAATAGGCGCGCTATCTGCACCAACGTTCATCTTAGGCTCTGCAGGCAGCTCATCCCGCAAAACCAGCGCACCCGCCCGCTTCGCAATCACGCCACCCGCGGCATTAACCCCAACGTTCGTCACAAGCGCCACTGTCGGGCTAACGGCCTCCTGATGAGTCGCCTCGGTGAACGAGTTCAGAACCCGGGTGCCGTTCACGTACACATAATCACTGTTTAGCGCTTCCGATGCCTTGTAGGCGGTATCCGCGCCATCGGCGGCAAGCCATGCGCCCACAGGACCGGCCACCACACAGGGCGCCAGGGTTGCGCAGCCCGCTGTTGTGACCGCCACACCCAGGGCCGCCTCGGCGCTGCCACCGGCACCGACGGCAAGCTGTTGCACCCGTGCACTGACCTGCTCGTTTGAGCCGATAAAGTCATCGGAGGCATCCAGGGCACCATAACCGAACAAGGGCTTCTGGTGGGTAAACTGATCTCGACCGCGCCTGACCGTCTTATCTTCGGTCGAGTCCACACCCAGTTCGTTGAGCTTCGCGTAAATATCGGTTTGCTGATCTTTCTTGAGCTGCTCACCTCTGGCCTGCAGGTCTCTGAACTGCCGGTGACGGGGGTCGTTCCCTGAAACCCTCGCACTACACCGCACTTCCGCACAGGCCAGCGCGTCCAGATCGGCCAACGCTTCACGTTTGTAGACCGCTGAGTAAATATTATTGTT
The DNA here is from genome assembly GCA_018066865.1 of Marinobacter sp. Lineage (GTDB taxonomy): Bacteria > Pseudomonadota > Gammaproteobacteria > Pseudomonadales > Oleiphilaceae > Marinobacter. The sequence continues at coordinate 4,718 of JAGPVT010000067.1, forward strand.
CGAGATGGCGGCGCGGGCCTGATCAAGGGCGGCCGATTCGTTTGTCGTGAACTGTCGATATTCCACTTGCCCTGAATGAAGAGTGTTGGCCAGGAAGGTGCCTTGCGCCGTTGCCGCATTCTGGCGCATCGTGCTGCTCCAGTCGCTCGGGGTCTGGCTTAAACCGCCTTCAGCGGCCTCGTCCATGCGAGCTGTCAGGCGTTCGCCAAACAGGTCTGCCACTCTTTCCTTGGTCTCGAAGCTGTCATCAAAAAACAGCCCTTCCTTGCCCTGCAGGACTTTACTTTCGATGACTTCATGACCGGCGTTCGTCATCATCCCGGCCTTGTCGGTGTTCGCCGTGTCCAAAAGCACTGTGCCGTAGCCCGGATGATCCGGGTCGGTCACGATAGCGCCCAACACATTCCGGGAACCGAGGATGGTTTGCTGGTCAGCCAGGACGCCCGTTGTGATCTCTCCGTCATAGAAGGCAACATCCCCGACATCAAGCCCGAACATTGCCTGGGCCAGTTGAACGACTTGTGTCTGGGCGGCCTGATAGCGCGGATCGCCCTCACCATTTTTCAGGATGGTCAGAGTCTCGGGGTATTGCCTGGCGAGAACGTTCGTAATCTGAGTCGCCTTGGCATTCTTATCAACCTGGCCGGCAAAATTCAGCAAACCCACTTTGTCTTCTGAAGCTACCTGATGAGCGGCCAGGCCAATATCCTTACCATGCTCAATCGTATCCACAACGTCATTGGCGATGCTGTTCCAGCCGTCTTTACTAAGCACACGATGATCCACGGTCACGCTGGCATCCAGTCCGCCAATATCCAGATCGCGGGTCAGTTCCTGGCGGTTTTCCAGATCCCGGTTCAGGCCTTCCACAGTGTCTTGCTCTGTGCCGGCGACGACGATCTGGCCTTGGCCGAGGGTCGCATGTGTGGTCTGCGCCCGGTCATGGCCGTTGTAGTGGCCACCGACGGTGGTCAGGCTCAGGTTGCCCTGGTCAACCAGTTGGCCATTGGCATCGGTGGTGGCGTTGGCAATCACCGCGCCGGTCAGGGTTGTGTCTTTGGCGTGAACGGTAACCGAATCCCGGCCAATGAGGCGCGTCTGGTTGTCAGTCCAGGTGCGGTCGGATGAACCATCCGCTCTTTCAATACCAACGGATACGGAGCCGATAAACAATTCTGCCCCCGTTTTCGTTGCTACCCTGCCAACCAGATCTCCGCGTGCTTTCGTGACTGCTCACCGAGCACAGATAAAATTCGTCGTCGCATGGGTTCTTCCTGCGAGACTCTTGCAATGAGGGCCTCGATTAACCCTGTTGCGACCGCAGTTACTAGATTATCGTCGTCACTAGTCATTGCGGCCTCAATCAGCTGAAATATTCGATGATTAATGTCCGCTTTTTCCTTTTGGAAATTTTCTGCAATTCGATCACCAAGCGCTGCAAATAATGTAGTCACTGGTGGTTCATCTGGACTCCAGTAATCAGAGGTCTCCTGATAGGCGGCTTGCATTTCTGTGGAAATTTGAATGAGAGCATCGATGAATTCACGACAACTATCTTTCATTCCTGTCCCCTCAATGAATTGGTCATGTCACGAATTATGTTCTCAGCTGCTGCCCGATCTCCAGGGCTCGCTGCAGGGTTTTTATCCAACCACTTCTGAAGTGCAAAAATACTGTCTTGTGCTTTCTGGGAGTGAAAAGCACTACCAACAGGCTGGCCAGTGGCTAACTCGTGCCGCACCGCCGCAGCGGTACTACCACTCCCAATCTTCGCGTTCGGCCGATAAAGCTGATCAACTAGGCGAGAGAGATTTTTGTCAGAAACGGATGGCTTTTCCATCGCCGTGCGCAAACCGTCCTTGTAGGTTTCGTGCAAAGCACGATTTGCTGCGGTGTATGGAACAACATGTTCACCACCCCGAACTCCCGAATAGGTTGGCCCATCCTGACCAATCATTTCTCCATCAACATTCAGGCCCGGAGAAATGTCCTTCCTGGCATTCTTACGCGCCTGATCCACCGCTGTGTCTACCAGGCTTTCTACACCAGACTTAGCCGCCTTGCCAACACCCGGTACAGCGGTCAATTCTACAAGCGTCGCGCCAAGGTCATCAGCAGCTTCCGCAACCGCTGCGTCGGCATTGCCCTGTAATTCTGCCACCAACTGCCGGTCACGCGCGGTGCCGTGGGTCTGGTCAGGGGCGATACACGTGCTGGTGGTGACACAGGTGACAACACTATCGTAGGCACCGTTAACGGTATCAATAGCCAAGCCCAGCGGGTCGCTGGTGATCGCGCCGTAGAGCGTTTCAGCACTGCGCCTGGCATTTACACCAAGCTGACTGGCGGAGTCACTGAATGCAACGTCCAATGGCTTTTGGCCATGTTCCGTCGCGTACCGGCTTAGCACGCTGTCTTCGCCAGCCCACCCCGCCTCGATGGCAGAGGCTTCTGCGGCGTTCAGGTTGCTGTCGTTATAGGCCGTCTCATCCGCATGGAAGTAACCACTTTCGTTCTGATGAACCACCTGATTAAACGGTGTTCGGGTCAGGGCATCACGTGCTTTATCCGTTTGTTCTGCCGCGATGGTTTCCAGGGTCTGTCGTGCGCGGTCGTTTTCCGTGATGTGGGTCTGTTCGGCCCAGCCTTTGTCGACCATCAGCAGGGCTTGCTGGATAAGCTCCTTTTTCGCCTGCGCTTCGCTGATCTTATAGGTTTCAGCGTAAGCGGGCGCATTCTCAAGTATGGCGCGGGCTTCCTGCACATAAAGCTGGCGGTGATCGACCGTGGCGGAACCCACCTGATTGGCCATCACGGTGCCGTTGCGTACCGCTTGGCTTTGCTTCAGCCCGGCTGAAAAATAGTGCCCGCCGGTGGCATCGAGGTCGCCGCCGGCCGCCTGGTTAATACGGGAAGCCAGTTGTTCTCCGAACGCATCGCCCAGGGCTTCCTGGGTCTGCTCTGAGTTGGAGCCAAAAAAGCCGCCGTCTTTGCCCTGTAGCGACTGGGTTTCTAACACCTCATGCCCCAACGTGGCGGTCATGTCGGTTTTACTGGCTCCATCTCCGGCATCTACAAACATTGTGCCGAATAGCGGACTCGACTTGTCTATGACAACTCCGCCCTTCACGTTACCCAAGGCACTGTCGGCAAGCGATGCGCTATCGGTTGCGTTGGCATCGTAGATATTGATATCGGAGAGCGAGAGACCGAATTTTTCCTGAGCAAGGTGGCCGAGATCGACAATCGCTTTTGCGTACACCTCGGGGTTTTCACTCTTAAGCCCGACAAGGATATGCGCGTTTTCCGGATTGCGCAGCAGATCGTTCTTCAGCTGCGTGCCTTGGGCATTGTTGTGCAATACCTCGCCAAAATTGAGCGCGGTCAGCTCCTGATCGCCGCCCACCTTGCGGCCGGAGCGGATAATATCCTCGCCATGCTCCACCGTATCCACAGCATCATTAACGATGCTGTCACGCCCTTCGCTGCTCAACAGGCGGTGATCCACGGTCACGCTGGCATCCAGCCCGCCAATGTCCAGATCGCGGGTGACTTCCTGGCGGTTTTCCAGATCCCGGTTCAGGCCCTCCACGGCGTCTTGTTCTGTGCCTGCGACGACGATCTGGCCTTGGCCCAGAGTGGCATGTGTGGTTTGCGCCCGGTCATGGCCGTTGTAATGCCCACCCACCGTGGTCTGGCCCGTTTGCGGGAGGGTCATCTGCCCGTCGTTGCGGGGGTTGCCGCTCACATTCACGCTGACGCTGGCGTTAAAGCCGCGGTTCTCGCTGCGGTCGGTATCGCTGAGGCTGGCCACGGTGAGCGTGTCGGTGGTCAGGCTCAGGTTGCCCTGGTCCACCAGTTGACCATTGGCATCGGTGGTGGCGTTGGCAATCACTGCGCCCGTCAGGGACGTGTCTTTTGCGTTAATGGTGACCGAATCCCGGCCGATGATGCGCGTCTGGTTGTCGGTCCAGGTGCGGTCGGACGAACCATCCGCCCTTTCAACACCGACGGATACGGAACTGACCGCGCCGTTGCTCACGCCAAACCCGGCGTTGGCGCCGCGGGTTTTGCTTTGGCTGCTGCTCTGGTTCTGCAGGCTGCGAACGTCCAGCGTGTCGGTGTCGATATTAACGGTGTTTGCGGCGACATCCGCTCCG
>JAGPVT010000166.1 GCA_018066865.1 Marinobacter sp.
CTATTTTTCACCCGGTGGGTACCACCCGCATGGGGCGACCGGATGATGCACAGGCGGTGGTGGACTCTCACCTGAGGGTAATAGGCGTAACAGGTTTGCGCGTTGTGGATGCGGGCGTGATGCCCGTGATTACCAGCGGCAACACCAATTCACCGACATTGATGATTGCCGAGAAAGCAGCAAGGTGGATTCTGGCCGGCGATTAGACTGTCTGGGCTGACAACTCAACAATATCCCGATATTCCCGGATCTGAACCACCTGTTCGGCAGCCGCTTCGGATGCCAGGTTGCAAACCTCGTTGACCATGGCATTGGCAACCGTCGATGCTTCGATACCACGGTATTTTTCCAGCGGGCCAAAAAGAGCCCTGTTGATCAGTGGCATGGCTTTGGCGCCCATCGCTTCTCCGAGGCGATGCTCAGGCCTGTCACCCAGCAACAGGCTGGGGTGATAAATCGACAGGTAAGGAAATCCAAGCCCTTTTACAGCATTCTCCAGCTCGCCTTTGACCCGGTTGTAAAAAATAGTCGATGAAGAGGATGATCCTATGGCCGACATCAAAATAAACGCGCGGGCACCTGCCGCCCTGCCGAGCTCAGCAGCTTTCAGCCCGTAGCGACAATCCACTTTGCGGAACTGTTCCTGAGAGCCGGCTTTTTTAATCGTCGTACCCAAGCAACAGATGATCACATCCACCTGAAAAAGCTCGGCATGCTCTTCCATACAATCAAAATCAATTTCCTGTTGGCGCAATCTGGCGTGAACCGTCTTCAGTGGTTTCCTGACGGGCGCGACCACCTCCTCAATTTCACCGCGGGCGAGCAGCCCGTTCAGAACAAATCCACCGGTCAAGCCGGTTGCACCCAACAACAATACTTTCATAACGTTCTCTTTCTTCAGCAGGTGCGCTCATCGTACCAAAGACTCAACGCGGCCGGGCAGGATCTTGTGTCTCCAGGAAGTCTCTATAGACTTTTCATAGCCCCTTCAAGTACTGCAGCCCGGAGAGCTGGTTCATCTGACCACGAATCCAGAATATCCGATCCTGGACATAGGGTGACGGAGAGGCAACACTCAGCACTTTCGGGTTAGGTAAAACCGCTGCAAGCCGCGCAGCCTGCTCGAAGGACAACTGGCTGGCAGGAATACCGAAGTAAATCTGGCTAGCTGCCTCCACGCCGTATATGCCACGGCCAAACTCGGCGATATTGAGGTATACCTCCAGAATCCTCTGTTTTGGCCAAAGCCCTTCAACGGCCAGCGCAAGCCCGGCTTCCAGTGTTTTACGAACAAAGCTGCGGCCATTCCAGAGAAACAGATTTTTCGCCGTTTGCTGCGTAATCGTACTGGCTCCTCTAAGCCCCTCACCCGCGTGGTATTCGGCCAGTGCTTTGCGAATCGCAGCAAAATCCACACCCCAGTGATCCGGAAACCGCTGATCTTCGCTGGCAACAACTGCAAGTGGCGCCCACGGGGAAATATCCGAAAAGTTGACCCATCGTTGCTGTAACTTCTTATCCGGGTTCGCAAGGCTATAACCAAGCATAAACGCTGAGGTAGGTGGGTTCACATAGCGAAACAGCAGCAAAACGGATACCAGTAACAGCATCAAGGCAAGGAATACCCGAGCAACCGTGCGAAAGAGTCGTTTTACAATCGATATACGAGCCATAAGCGCCTTACCCTTGCCCTTTACCCAAGCCCGATCTGTTTGTTATCAGCCTTTCCCGTGCTCACTACCGACGAACCAACGACCCGGAGACAATGCTTGCGACACGTCACGTGCAGCGGCGTCTTGCCCGCTTCGTCACCATCTACCGTAACGGTCTTTGGCCGGGGAGTAAGAACATCGCAGCGCTTTCCTTTCAGGTGCACCAGGGTGCTTGTGCGTTTGGGAGATTTGCCACTGAACTGAACCATCACGAAGGTCAGAAGCAATTGCACCAGGGGGCGCGGTTTAACCGCGATAACGTCCAGAAGCCCATCGTCTGCCGTGGCTTGCGGAATTTCGTTACCGCCTCCGAAAAACGCGCCATTGGATACAGCAATGGATAACCAGCGCCCGCTCACAAACGCCTGGTCGCATTTTATTTCTGCGTGAAACCCGCGCTTGGCGTTTACCCGGCGCAATAATTCGACTCCGTAGCTGAAACGACCCAAGAGCTTTTTAGCAGAGCCCTGCGACTCTCGGGCGGGAAGCGTGCCCAGACCGACATGGGCAACGTTCAAAAACAGACCGTCGCCAAATTCGGCCACGTCCACCAACTGCGTAACTCCGCGCTTCACTAATTCACAAACAGCTTCTGGCTCCTGAGGCAAAGCAAGGTTGCGAGCAAAGTCGTTGGCAGTGCCGGATGGCAAAACGGCCAATATCGCATTGCGTTCGAGGCACAGACCAGCACCGGTGTTAACCGATCCATCACCGCCTGCAACCATCACAACATCATCTGGTTGCACTTGCTCCTTCCAGCCCTGTTCCCGAAAATCACAGCATTCCGGATTGGCAATGCCTGCACCTGCCAGTTTTTCAAGCCAGAACTCCCGGCCTTTCTGACCATCGCCTGCCTCTGGGTTCGCAACCAGCCAATAGCTCATATCATTTTTAACTCTGTTTTTGCGCCAGATACTTCCGGAAAAATCTATTCCAAGATACCTCAAACACGTCGTCGCTGACGTTACGATCTGGACACTGGGATCGCTTCCAATCCGCTCGTTGAGCGCCTGAATGAAATGGGAGTTGAAACGGTTATATACAGCGGGGTCACACCAGACCCCAGGTTTCTGGTTGTAGAAAATGGCCTGGAGATGCTTCGCCAAAATCACTGCGATGCAGTACTGGCAGTCGGCGGAGGTTCATCGATTGATGCCGCAAAAGTCATAGCATTGGCCGCCATGAAGGAGGCGCACGGTACTTATGCTGTTCCCATATACCTGAACAAAGCAGAGATTATTCAGGTGCTGCGCGCTCTCAGCGCCTCTTAACCGGGGCGCCTTTGTGAAACCACCAATGCGACGCCAGTAATGGAGATGATACCCCCGGCAATAGCCAGCACGCCCAAACGTTCATCAAACAGCCAGAAAGCTTCCAGGGCGGTTACCGGGGGCACAAGATAGAACAGGCTCGCAACCTGGGATGCGGCTCCACGACGAATCAGCCACATTAGTAGCAGTATCGCACCGATGGACACGCCCAAAACCAGCCAGGCCATGGAAAGCTGTAGCTGGAGAGACCACACCACCTCGCGGGTTTCCAACATCAACGCACCAACCGCGAAGAACATTGCTGCAGCACCGTACTGAATGATGGTACCCGAAACAAGATCGGCACCTGTGCCGTAGCGCTTCTGATACACAGTGCCCAGAGAAATGCCGGTCAGGGCAAACAAAGCCCAGACAAGCGTCCAGAGCGGAAAGCCGGAGCCCGGGTTGCCGGCCCCACCAAACTTCTCCAGCAGAACCAGCGTTACACCCAACAACCCCAACCCAAGCCCAAGCCACTGCCTGCCTGAGACCGCCTCCTTCAGCACAAGGACAGCCGCACCGGCCGTTACCAAAGGCTGCAAACCAACAACTAAAGACACAATGCCGGAAGGCATCCCGCCCTGAATCGCGTAGTAGACACCGCCAAGATAACAACCGTGAACCAACAGCCCGGTTACGGCCAAGTGTCCGGCGGACCGCCAGCCGGGCCATCGGGCTTTGAGCAACAATGCCAGCACAAGAAGCAGAGCCAGCGTCATGAGCATGCGGATCAGCAGGAGGGTAAACGGCTCCGCATAGGGCAAGCCGTATTTGGCACCGATAAAACCAGTGCTCCACAACCATACAAATAGTGCGGGAACAAAAAAGGAATAGAACAGTTTGCGCATAGCGGATAGCCGGAATGAGGTGTTTGGGCGGTCAGCCAGTGTAGAAGCTCATGCGCAGACAGAACAGACACAGACACCCGGCCAGGCAACCATTACAGATAGCCATCTGGCCGGAACAGTGTCTTGTTATGTTGCCAGGATGGATTGCAGCTTCTGCGCCAGCTCTACAGCCTCGCTGCCCATGGGCGTGAGATAGCCCCCATCATCGCGGGTAATCAAACCCTTGGCAAAAAGCCGCTCTGCGGCCTGAACAGTCTCAGGTGCCGCATCCTGCCGGTGTACTTTGATACCAGCCTGACCTGAGGAGGATTCAAACTGGGACAACAGGTTAAGCTCGGCAATATGGTCTGGAGAAAATGGCATTGTGTTTCCTTGTCTGGTTTTGGTGGTCAGATACTTTTGGATTTCTTGTCCTGATCAAGGGTCAAATCCCGCTCAGTCTCATTCCACTGTTCGGAAAGTGCATCGTAGGCATCCGAGAAGCCTTTTTTGGCTCGCTCCCACGCAGATGCTGAACTGGCTTTGAGTTCGTTATACCAGGCTTGCACTCGTTCACGCTGCTCCCGCAAAGACGCCAGGCTTTCCTGCGAACGCTCCCGAGCGACACTGCTCATGTCATCCCAATTTTCTGAAAGCTCGCTTTCCAATTCAGCAATACGCTTATCCAGCGCCGCCAGTGTCCGATTAATGGCATCTTCGGCCTGATCCTTCTGGTCGGCACCGTATTCCTGCAATGTCTCACCCAGCTCCTGGCTTTGCTGCTTGAGCTTGTCCACCGAGGAATCGGCTGATTCCGCCTGCAGAGACGCCGAAAATGTGCAAGAGGCTGCAACAAGCAGAGCAAAGGTAATGCGCTTCAAGGTCATAAATTACTCCCAAACTACGTTGTTTAAGAATAGCAGTAGCACCACGATAACAATATCCCGACCATCGGCTTATCTTATAAAACCTTAATTAACTGCTAACAAAGCCTTATTAGATCAATAGAAACATAACCTTAAAGGCGTAAAAATTACTCGAAGCACCGCCTGAGACGGCTCGGCATTTGTGCTTTTCCACTGCCTGTGCCATTTTTGAGTTGAATCCAAACATGGAGAAAACGCTATGCTTTATTGGGCTGTGGTTTGTCTTATCATCGCCGTTATTGCTGGTGTCCTGGGCTTTGGGGGCATTGCAGGCACAGCGGCAGGCATCGCTAAAGTACTATTCTTTATATTTCTCATTCTGCTGGTAATTTCCCTTGTTGCCAATGCTGTTCGCGGACGGGGACCAAAGATCTAGCGTTCTGAAAGAATCTGATCAGTGTTTCGGCCCGGGCATTTGCAACACGCCCGGGCTTTGCTGCTATTGCCGAATCGATAGGCGATTTGCGCTATCTCGCAGGTTACCCGGACCGGCCGCCGGTGGTACCAGCCGGCATCAACATTGGCGATACTCTACCCTCCCTGTACGGCGTGATAATCATGTGTAAATAGCCAGTTGAAAAATTACGTCCCTGGCTTTCAGGGGGCAAGTTCATATCTTGTGAACAGAAGCCCGCGATCATTTCCAGGCCATTGATTTCCACCGCTACTCCCGCCTTTTGTCTTCGTCCGTAGCCTAACTTGACAAAACCACGATGTGCCATTTTACTAAAGCCTGTGTTCGGTATATCGAACGCGCGCTCGAACTGCCGTTTTTTATATTGAAAGGCAATAAAAACAAACAATAACCACCAGTGTCCGAACCACTGGTCTGACAGGGGTGCTTTTCGTGACCGACAACGCTCGGGAACAGACCGCTATTCTGGAAACCCATGGCCTCACCAAAGACTTCAAAGGCTTTACCGCCGTCAAGGACATCAATCTCAGCGTCCAAACCGGCTCGATCCATGCCCTGATAGGTCCTAACGGAGCGGGCAAGACCACTTTTTTTAATCTGCTGACCAAGTTCCTTGAACCGACATCCGGCCAGATTATCTATGACGGCAGGGACATCACCCGCGCCAGACCGGCAGGCATCGCCCAACTCGGTCTGGTTCGCTCGTTTCAGATTTCTGCCGTGTTTCCCCACCTGTCGGCGAGAGAAAACGTCCGTATTGCCCTGCAAAGGAAACTGGGGGTGTCCTATCAATTCTGGCGGCCGCTGCGAATTCTCAATCAGCTCAACGAAAAGGCCCAGGCGACGCTGGAGCAGGTCGGCCTTGGCAAATTTGCGGATGTAGAAGCGATTGAACTGCCCTACGGGCAAAAAAGGGCTCTGGAAATAGCCACGACCATTGCCCTGGAACCGAGGCTGATGTTGCTGGATGAGCCCACACAAGGCATGAGTGCGGAAGATGTGAGCACGGTGACCGATCTGATCAAACGTGTGGTCGAGGGCAGGACTATTGTCATGGTTGAGCACAACCTCAATGTGGTATCGACGCTCGCCGACCAGATCACCGTGCTGAGCCGGGGCGAAATCCTTGCAGAAGGCAATTACGACGAGGTTTCCAATAATCCCGAGGTGATGGAAGCTTATATGGGTACGACTGATGCAGCCTGACCAGAACCCGGAATTACTGCGGATTGAGAACCTGCACGCCTGGTACGGCGAGTCCCATATACTCCATGGCCTGAATCTGACGCTACGCGAGGGCGAAGTCATTACCCTTCTTGGCCGAAACGGTTCCGGGCGAACGACAACCCTGAAAGCCATACTCGGGCTGGTCAGTAAACGCACTGGCTCCATCAAAATCCACGGCACCGAAATCATCAATATGCCGACACACCGGATTGCCCACGTAGGCAAGCTGGGGTATTGCCCGGAAGAGCGAGGTATTTTTGCCTCTCTGAACGTGGATGAAAATCTCGAATTGCCCCCGGTAGTCGCCAAAGGCGGGCTGTCGGTGGACGAAATCTACACTATGTTTCCCAACCTGAAAGAACGCCGTAAAAGCCAGGGATCCAAGCTCTCCGGCGGCGAGCAGCAGATGCTGGCGATTGCCCGAATCCTGCGCACTGGTGCCACCCTTTTGCTACTGGACGAGATTACCGAGGGGCTTGCCCCGGTAATCCTGAAAACCCTGGATAATGTAATTCGCAAACTGAGAGAAAGGGGCTTTACGATCATTCTGGTAGAACAGAATTTCCGCTTTGCCGCACCTTTGGCCGATCGGCACTACGTGATCGAGCACGGTCAGGTGGTAGAACAGATTGATGCGACCGACCTTGAGGCCAAAAAAGAGCAGTTGAACAGACACCTGAGTGTCTGAGTCTGTGGGCCTGGACCGCCTTCGTGGATCCGACCCGGAACCTAATAACAAAAGGAATCCCATTATGTTCAAGCACTGGAAACAAGGACTGGTCGTCGCTGTGGCTGCGGCGTCCCTCACATTACCGTTAACCGCAGCCGGAGCTTTGTCTGACGACAAGGTCAAGATCGGAGTACTCAGTGACATGTCGGGGGTCTACAAGTCCCTGGAGGGCCCCGGTGCCGTTATCGCGGCTGAAATGGCTATCGAAGACTTTGGCGGTTCGGTCATGGGGAAATCCATTGAGTTGATCTCAGCAGACCACCAGAACAAACCGGATATTGGCGCCAGCACCGCACGGGAATGGATCGATGCCAAAGAGGTAGACATGATCACGGCACTGGATAACTCCTCAGTCGCGCTTTCAGTGCAGGGTCTCGCCAAAGACAAGAAAATCATCACCATGAATACCGGGGCCGGTTCCACCGCGCTGACCGAAGAACAGTGCTCGCCCTATGGCATTCACTATGTCTACGATACCCATGCCCTGCCGGTGGGTACAGCCACCGCGATGGTTAAAAACGGCGGCAAGAAATGGTTCTTTATCACCGCGGATTATGCCTTTGGGCACTCACTGCGGGATAACACCGGCGCGGTAGTGAAAAGCATGGGTGGCGAGGTGGTCGGCAATGTCAACGCACCGCTCTCCACCAATGACTTCTCGTCCTATCTGCTGCAGGCCCAATCGTCCGGTGCCGACGTGATCGGGCTGGCCAATGCCGGCCAGGATACGGTCAATGCCATCAAGCAGGCTAATCAGTTCCGTATCGTCCAGAGTGGTCAGAAACTGGCTGGCATGCTGGTGTTTCTAACCGATGTGCACAGTATGGGTCTCGACATTGCTCAGGGTCTGCAATTTACCACCGCCTTTGTCTGGAACCAGGATGAAGAAACCAAAGCGTGGTCCAATCGATTCAATGAGCGCCATGGTGCCATGCCAACAATGGTCCAGGCGGGTGTTTATTCGGCAGTGACCAACTACCTGAAAGCGGTCAAGGAAGCCGGAACGGACGATACCGAGACGGTTCGCGCCAAACTTGGAGAAATGACCCTGAACGACATGTTCGTGACGGGTGGCAAAATTGCCCCCAACGGCTCCATGCTGCACGACATGTATCTGGTGGAGGTGAAAAAGCCCTCGGAATCGAAAAGCGAGTGGGACCTGCTGAACGTGGTCTCAAAGATTCCTGCGGATCAGGCCTACATCTCGATGGCAGACACCAAATGTTCGTTGGTGAATTAACACACGGTTTAACCACCACTTAAAGGGAGATAGCCAACGTGTCGATACAGGTCATTCTGGCCCAGGCGCTGCTTGGGCTTAATGTCGGTGTATTTTACGCCATGTTGAGCCTCGGGCTTGCGGTGATATTCGGTCTGCTGAACATCATCAACTTCGCCCACGGCGCCATGTATATGCTCGGTGCCTTTATCGCATTGATTGGCTACTCCTTTCTGGAGCAGTGGTTCGGTGTCAGCGTCCAGATCGGCTTCTGGGCATCACTGGTTCTGGTGCCCCTGCTAGTCGGTCTGCTGGGGGTGCTCATTGAGCGCATCCTGCTCCGACGCCTGTACGATCTGGATCACATATACGGGCTGCTGCTGACCTTCGGCATAACCCTGATTCTTCAGGGTCTGTTTTCCAACTACTTCAACGTCTCCGGCACCCCTTACCCGGGTCAGCCGGAGAGCCTCAGTGGGGTGGTGAACCTTGGCTTTATGTATTTTCCCACCTATCGCCTGTTCGCTATCGTGTTGTCACTCGTCGTATGTTTCGCCACCTGGTTCTTCATTGAGCACACCAAGCTTGGCTCGCGGCTAAGGGCCGGTGTCGAAAACCCGAACCTGACCCAGGCGTTTGGCCTTAATGTTCCGCTGATGATAACCCTGACCTTTGCCTTCGGCGCTGGCCTGGCGGGTCTGGCCGGCGTATTGGCGGCGCCGATTTACTCGGTCAGCCCGCTGATGGGGGCCGACCTGATCATCGTGGTGTTCGCCGTCGTGGTGATCGGCGGCATGGGTTCCATCATGGGCGCCATTCTCTCCGGCCTTGCACTTGGTCTCATTGAAGGGCTCACCAAGGTGTTCTACCCACCCGCTGCCAGCACCGTTATTTTCTTCCTGATGGTTCTGGTACTGCTGTTCCGCCCGGCGGGACTGTTCGGTAAGGAGAAGTGAGCCGCTCATGACCAACCGTATCCTGTTTATTCTGATGCTTATTGCCGGCCTGACCGCACCGTTCTTCGCCTATCCAGTGTTTGTTATGGACCTGCTGTGCTTCGCGCTGTTCGCATGTGCTTTCAACCTGTTGCTGGGTTATGCCGGGCTCTTGTCGTTTGGCCATGCCGCCTTTTTCGGCGGGGCGGCCTACATCACGGGGTACGTCACCAAGGAGTGGGGCTTTTCACCGCTGCTGGGTATATTGGCAGGAACCGGGTTTACCCTGATTCTCGGCGGTGTCTTTGGTTTTCTGGCCATTCGCCGGCAAGGTATCTATTTCGCCATGGTCACCCTGGCGCTGGCTCAGATCATCTATTTCCTGGCGCTGCAATTACCGTTTACCGGTGGCGAAAACGGCTTGCAAGGTATTCCCCGGGGCGAGCTGTTCGGGTTCATTGACCTCAACAACTCGCTCACCATGTACTATTTTGTATTTGCCATTTTCCTGATCGGATTCGGCATCATCCACCGCACCATTCATTCGCCGTTTGGCGAAGTACTCCAGGCCATTCGGGAGAACGAAGCCCGCGCCCTGTCGCTGGGGTATGACGTCGACCACTTCAAGCTGCTGGCGTTTGTCATCTCGGCTACCGTTGCCGGACTGGCCGGCGCCACCAAGGCGATTATTTTCCAGTTTGCCGCGCTCACCAACGCCCATTGGCAAACCTCCGGCGAGGTCATTCTGATGACTCTGGTAGGCGGGCTGGGCACCGTATTTGGCCCGGTGATTGGTGCCATCACCGTCGGTGCCCTCAGCCACGAGCTGTCAGCCTTCGGCTCCTGGGTTCAGGTGATTCTGGGCACTATCTTTGTGGTCTGTGTCATGGTGTTCCGGCGGGGCATCGTCGGGGAAATTCAGCGGCTGGTCAACCGTAAACAGAATTAGGGATTAAGCATTATGCGTATTGTTTCTGCACAGGAGGTGGCCGACGCACTGGCATGGCCAGCACTGATCGAACGTCTCGCCAATACGTTCCGCCAAGGTGTGGAAGCGCCACCACGGCACCATCATGCCATGCACCGTCCAGATGGCGAGGCCACCATGCTACTGATGCCGGCCTGGGAAACGGCGGGCTATATTGGCATGAAAATGGTCAACGTGTTCCCGCAAAATGCTAACGCCGGCCTGCCAGCCATCTCTGGCCTGTATGTTCTGTGCGAGGGCCTGCATGGCACCCCCCTGGCCTGTATTGATGGCAGTGCACTGACCAGCCGGCGGACCGCAGCGGCTTCTGCTCTGGCCGCTCGTGAGCTGGCGCGGCAGGACGCTTCATCATTGCTGGTGGTCGGTACCGGCAAGCTGGCGCCCATGCTGATAGAAGCCCATGCCACGGTGCGCCCCATCTGTAAGGTGCGAATCTGGGGCCGTAATCCGGACAAGGCCGCAGCGCTGGCTGAACGTTTCCGCGACCGCTTTGACTGTGAGGCGGTAACTGACCTGGAAACCGCCGTACCGGAGGCAGACATCATCAGTTGTGCAACCCTGTCGACCGAATCACTGGTCCGGGGGGAATGGCTGCAGCCTGGCAGCCATCTGGATCTGGTGGGCGCGTTCCGGCCAAGCATGCGGGAAACGGACAGCCAGTGCCTGGTTCGCAGCGAGGTATTTGTAGATACCTACGCCGGTGCCATGGGCGAGGCCGGAGACCTGCTGCAGGCTATTGACGAAGGTGCGTTTCATGAAACCGATCTGCGCGCCGAACTGGCGGAATTGCTGCAGGGATTAAAGCCCGGTCGCACGAATGACGAGGCCATCACGCTTTTCAAATCCGTGGGTGCCTCGCTGGAAGACCTTGCCGCCGCCATTGAGGTATGGGAAACCCTGGAAGATAACCAACAGCGTCATCGGAGCCCTCCCTCAATCGTCTGACTGACCATCTAGGCGCTTTCACCAATGGCCAGTTCAAAACTGACGTCCGTCTGATTGCTGCTCAGTGCACGGCCTTCGATGCGGGCAATGACCTGCTCAGCTGCAAGACGACCAATCCGGTGGCGGGGCGACGTTATCGTGGTCAGGCGCGGCGTAACGTGCTGTCCGATCGGCAATCCATTAAATCCGGCAATGGCAATGGTCTCCGGGACGCGGATGCCTTGGCGCTGTGCGTGCAAGAGTGCACCGGCGGCCAGATCGTCATTGGCAAAATGGATGGCACTGGCGTCAGGGTAATCGGCAAGTACCCGGTCGAGTGCCTGGGCCCCAGTTTCAAACTGGCCAAGCTGGCCCATATCGAGTAACGGCGCCCTCAAGCCGGCCGCCTCAAGCACTTCCCGGTGTCCATCGTAGCGTAACCCTGCGCGGTAATCCCTGGCCACCTGGGCCGCCACGTAGACGATGTTGCGATGACCTTTTCCCAACAGATAACGGGCCATGCAGCGGCCCGCTTCCGGGTGATCAAGTCCGATATTCAGGTCAATAGCATCACCCAGCTCCATTATTTCGGCAATGGGGCTGTCGCACTCTGAAAGGATGCGCTGACAAGCATCGTTATGTCGCAACCCCGTAACAACAAGGGCAGACGGCGACCAGCCAAGGAACGTCCGAACCAACTGGCACTCCCGATCAAGGTCGTAGCCTGTATTAGCCAGCAGAATCTGGTAGCCCTGACGCTCGAATTCGCTTTGCAGGCCGTTGATCACCTCAATAAACACAATGTTTGAAAGCGAAGGTACGATGACAGCAATAAAACGCGAACTGGCTGAGGCCAGACTGCCCGCAAGCATGTTGCGCACATAGCCGACCTTATCAATAGCCGCTTCCACGCGGGCGCGTGTTGCCGGGCGTACCACATCGGGCGAATTAAGCACCCGTGACACCGTGATTGCTGAAACCCGGGCCTCCATGGCAACGTCTGCAATGGTCGGCTGCATGACGCCTCTGCGCTGTCGTTTGGTTTTACTGCTGGACATATGTACTTAATTTCCTCAAGGGCCTTGCCTCAAACTAAAGAATATTCTATTAATAATGGTAGCGCTAACATTTTGCTGTAGCAGGTCTTATTTTAACTGTGGGAACCTGCTTTCACCGTGAGGAATAAACGAGTGTCTAATCACGTTAATCCCGTTGTCGGCGTCGTCGGGCTAGGTGCCATGGGTCTGGGTTCCGCAACGGCAATACTCGAAGCCGGGTTGACGGTTATAGGCTGCGATGTTTCTGCCCACGCCCGCGATGCATTCACCTCCCGCGGCGGTCGTTGTGTTGCAACGCCCGCAGAACTGGCCGACCAATGCGACATTGTGGTGCTGTTGGTGGTCAACGCTGACCAGGTTGAATCGGTGCTTTTTGGCGCTGCAGGCCTGGCGTCCAGGCTAGCGCCGGGTAGCCTGGTCATGCAGTGTGCGACGGTCGCGCCCAGTTATGCCAAGACCCTTGGCATGCGCCTGACTGAGGCAGGATTGCTCATGCTCGATGCACCCGTCAGCGGGGGTGTTGCCAAGGCCGCCACCGGGCAGTTGTCAGTAATGTCCTCCGGCGAACCGTCAGCCTACACCAAGGGGCAAGCGGTATTGGACGCCATGGCCGCCACCGTTTACCGGCTGGGCGATGCACCGGGGACTGGTTCCAGCGTGAAACTGGTCAATCAACACCTGGCGGGCGTTCATATCGCTGCGGCCGCCGAGGCCATGGCCCTGGGTATACGCATGGGGCTGAACCCGGAAACGCTGTACGACGTGATAACTCATTCCGCAGGCAATTCCTGGATGTTTGAAAACCGGGTTCCCCATATCCTTCGCGGCGACTACACCCCGCTGTCCGCTGTGGATATCTTTGTCAAAGACCTGAACATCGTGCACCAGACCGGTCGTGAGCTGACCCTCGCCATGCCCGTTGCGGCCAGTGCCTTGCAGCAGTTTACCGCAGCGAGCGGGGCCGGACTGGGCCGCGAAGACGACTCCGCCGTTATCAAAGTGTATCAGCGACTTTCGGGTTTTGAGTTGCCGGCCGCTAATGACCCAGCCGATCAGGAGGTCGGATAATGTCGATTGTACTCGGCGCCATCGCTGATGATTTCACCGGCGCCACGGATCTGGCCAACAATCTGGTCCGCGCCGGGATGCGCACCCTGCAGGTTATCGGAGTACCGCAGGGTGCGCTGGATCTTAGCGATATAGATGCGATTGTGGTGGCACTCAAGTCACGTTCGTGTCCTGCTCAGGACGCGATCGGCGATTCCCTGGCGGCACTGGACTGGCTCCAGGATCAGAGTGCCCGGCAGATATTCTTCAAGTACTGCTCCACCTTTGATTCTACCGATGACGGCAATATTGGCCCCGTCGCGGACGCCTTACTGGACCAACTCGGTGCCCGGCAGACCGTGATGGTACCGGCGTTTCCCGTTAATGGCCGAACGGTTTATCAGGGCCATTTGTTCGTCGGTGACCGACTGCTCAACGACAGCGGTATGGAACACCACCCACTCAACCCGATGACCGATGCTGATCTGGTGCGCACGCTCTCCCGCCAGACACCCCACACCGTTGGCCTGTTGGCGCGGCCCACCCTGGCGGCGGGCCCCGAGCAGGCACGGGCACATCTCGACAGACTTGAAAAACAGAATGTACGCCACGTAATTTGTGACACTCTGGATGAGGCAGATCTTACCGTATTGGCAGCGACACTGGCTCAATCCGCTCTGGTAACCGGCGGTTCCGGGCTGGGTCAGGCGTTGCCCGCCGAGTACCGCCGGCTCGGCTGGCTCGAAAATGTGGACAACGCCGGACAACTGGCGCCGGCCAGCGGCGCCTCCCTGATACTCTCCGGAAGTTGCTCCCGGGCGACACTGGCTCAGGTTGAACATTTCCTGTCCCGATTTGAGGGGTTCGCCCTTGACCCCATAGCGCTTGCCGACAGCGATGATCAGATCACTGAGGCGCTGGCGTTTGCCCGTGATCGTTTAAGTCGCACAGATCCGGTGCTGATTTACGCCTCGGCCACGCCAGACAAGGTCAAACAAGCTCAGGAACAACTGGGCGTGGCCGCCGCGGGTGAACGAGTCGAGCGCGCACTGGCCAGACTGGCGAAGGAACTGGTGGCCGAGGGTGTGGGCAAGTTGCTGGTAGCGGGGGGCGAAACCTCGGGCGCCGTGGTGTCCGCCCTCGGCATCAGCACATTGCGCATCGGCGAGCAGATCGACCCTGGCGTGCCCTGGACCCAGACGCACCTGCCCGGTCGGGAGACACCACTGTCATTGGCGCTCAAATCAGGCAATTTTGGCGAGGTTGATTTTTTCTCGCGAGCCTTCGAGGTGCTGTCATGAGCAGAATCAACACGTTGCGTGATGAAATTGCCCTTCACGGCAAGTCGCTGTTTGATCGTGGTCTGACTATGGGGTCCAGCGGCAATATCAGCGTGCGACTGGATGATGGTGGTTGGTTGATGACCCCCACCAACGCCTGCCTGGGACGGCTCGACCCGGCGCGAATCTCGCACCTGGATCGTGACGGCAAGCTGCTGGATGGCGACAAGCCAACCAAGGAAAGCTTTTTGCACCAGGCCATGTACGGAGAACGCCCGCAATCCGGCGCCATTGTGCATTTGCATTCCACGCACTCGGTGGCGGTTTCATGCCTCCCCGAGATTGATCCGCACAACTGCATCCCGCCGCTGACCGCCTATTACGTGATGCGGGTGGGCAAGCTGCCGCTGGTGCCCTACCACATACCCGGTGACCCCACTTTGGGCGACGCGGTGAAAGGACTGGCGGGCGAACACAGTGCCGTGCTGCTCGCTAACCACGGTCCGATCGTGGCCGGGAAATCGCTGGAAGCCGCGGTCTATGCCACCGAGGAACTCGAGGAAACCGCCAGACTGTTCATGCTGTTACGTGGTCAGAACCCACGCTGCCTAAATGAAGAACAAGTGGCTGAACTGGAGGCGCGTTTTCCGCGCGACTGATACCGATGATGGATGTAACAAGGAACAAGCGATGATTCGATTGGCCGCCAACCTGAGCATGCTGTTCACCGAGCATGATTTTATCGACCGGTTTCCAGCCGCGGCAAAGGCTGGCTTTCGCGGCGTTGAGTATCTCTTTCCTTACGCCTACGACCCGGATGAGTTGCGCGACGCTGTCAACGCCAACAACTTGACGCAGGTTTTGTTCAATCTTCCGCCTGGCGATTGGGAGGCCGGCGACCGGGGGCTGACCAGCCTACCCGGACGTGAGCAGGAATTCCGCGATTCGGTCAGCCAGGCCATCCGCTATGCCGAGGCGCTGGATTGCTCGCAGCTACACGCCATGGCCGGCTTGCTACCCGCCGAAGCGGATGTCGATGTTCGCAGCGCCCACCTGAACACCTATGTGAACAATCTGCGTTATGCGGCCGCTGAACTGGCCAAGGTGGGGAAGACACTGCTCATCGAGCCCATCAATGGCCGCGACATGCCGGGGTTCTTCCTCCAGCGCCAGGCCCAGGCAAGAGACATTCTGGCGCAGGTTGGCGCCGACAATCTCCGGGTACAGTTTGATGCCTATCACTGCCAGATCGTCGAAGGTGACCTGATCCGCAACCTGGAAACCCAGTTCCCGAACATTGGTCATGTACAGATCGCCGGTGTCCCCGAGCGGCAGGAACCCGACGTCGGTGAGCTGAACTACCCGGCCATCCTGGCCCGACTCGACGCCCTGGGTTATCAAGGCTGGGTCGGGTGCGAATACCGCCCGGCTGGCGACACTCAGGCGGGGCTGGGCTGGGGCACGGACTATGGATTGACGCTCTGAGCAATCCGGCGCTGATTGCAACAAGACAACGAACACATATAACAATAAGGATTTTGCCATGCACGTTCTTATCACCGGTGCCGCCGGCTTCCTGGGCCAACGCCTGATCCAGACTCTTGCGGCGCGCGGTACGCTCAACGGCCAGACACTTGCGCACCTCACTCTGATTGATCAGATAAAGCCGGAAACACCACCCGGCTTGTCGTTCAAAGTCACTGCCTATGCCGCCGACATTACCGCACCCGAGGCGCTGGATGCGGCTCTGGATGAACATCCTGGTGTCATATTTCATCTTGCCGCAGTCGTCAGTTCCGCGGCCGAAGCCGATCTCGACCTCGGTATGGCCGTAAACTTTGATGCTACCCGCGCACTTCTGGAGGGTTGCCGTTCAAGGGGCCTCTCTGACACCCGCCTGATTCTGGCCAGTTCGGTAGCCGCATTCGGAGGTGAATTACCCCCGGTGCTTGACGATATCACGGCCGTCACGCCGCAAAGTTCCTACGGCACGCAAAAAGCCATGAGTGAGCTTTTAATCAACGATTACAGCCGACGTGGCCTGGTTGACGGTCGCGTGCTGCGACTGCCTACCATCGTCATCCGCCCCGGTCGGCCCAATGCCGCAGCCTCAAGCTTTGCCTCAAGCATTCTGCGCGAGCCGCTCAACGGCGAAGAGGCCGTTTGCCCGGTGCCCGTGAACCTTGAGCTGTTCGTGATGTCACCCGGCAAAGTCATCGAAGCCCTGTTACACGGGGCCGAAGTTCCGGGACACGCCTTTGGCCCCTGGCGCAGCCTGATGCTGCCAGGCATTACGGTGAGCGTTGCCGAGATGCTGGACAGCCTCCGAACGCTAGGCGGCGACGAGGCCCTGGCCCGTATTCAGCATAAACCCGACCCAAAAATCGAGGCAATCGTGGCCAGTTGGCCATCAAGGTTTAAATCCCAGCGTGCACAACAACTGGGTTTTAAAGGCGACAGCAGTTTCCGGGAAATCGTCGAGGCCTTCCTCAACGACCGTACCAAGCCTCTCTGACTGAGCGTCAGGGGGATCCACAAGTGTGTTACAACAAATCGAGAGAACAACAATGACAACAATATTCGCACGTCGTACGCTCGCACTGACCATGGGCGGTTTCACCGCCGCTTTGGCCCTATTCGGCGCAAACGCCCAGGCTGCGCAAACCATCAACCTGGGGCATACACTGTCTGACAGCTCGCACTACTCAGTCGGCGCTGATGCCTTTAAAGAAACTCTTGAGCGCCTCAGCGATGGGGAGTTCACGTTAGTCGAGCACCCCTCCGGCGCCCTCGGCGGGGAGCGCGCCATGATCGAAGGACTGCAAATCGGCACCGTCGATGTGGTGATTACCTCAACGGGCCCATTGGGTAATTTTGTACCGGAGAGCTACGTATTGGACCTGCCGTTCCTGTTCAAGGACTACGAGCAAGCCCGTTGCGTGCTTGATGGCAACATCGGCCAGCAACTTCTCGACAAAATGGGAAAGCATAATCTGGTCGGCCTGGCCTGGTCGGAAAACGGCTTCCGGCACATGACCAACAGCAAGCACGCGATCAAGACACCAGCCGATGCCAAGGGCCTGAAAGTGCGTACCATGGAGAACAAGGTGCACATGGAAGCGTTCAAGCAGATGGGCGTGCATCCCACCCCTATGGCCTTCCCTGAAGTGTTCACCGCATTGCAGCAAGGCACGGTCGACGGCCAGGAAAACCCCATTACCGTCATCGTGGCTACCAAATTCTGGGAAGTGCAGGACCACCTGTCACTGACCGGTCACGTCTATTCACCTGCTGTCGTTCTCGGATCTCCGGTCTTGCTGGACGGCCTTAACGAAGAGCAGCGGGGCTGGTTTTTCGAAGCAGCCGCAGCGTCTGCTGCAGCAACCCGTGAGGAAGTATCACGTCTTGAGCGTGAAGGTGTGGAACTGCTTCGCGGGAAAGGCATGACCGTGGAAACAGACATCAATAAGGCGCCGTTCCAGGAAGCCGTCAAACCCGCCTACAAGATCTATACAGATCAGTACGGCAGCGAAATGCTTGACCTCATCCGCGACAGTGGTTGCTAGGTCTGTTGTCGCTCAGGCCCGATGCCAGAGGTCTCGGGCTGTCAAGATCCAAGGGTGATCGTCATGGTTAATCATTTTCTGCGTTTCGAGCAATGGACGACCCGGCTGGCCCTGGTGGCTGCGGTGGCCATGCTGATCATCTCGGTGTCGCTTGGTTTTTATCAGGTCATTACCCGGTTCTTCCTTGATGCACCATCAACCTGGTCGGAAGTTATCTCGCGTTCGGCGATGATCTGGTGCGTGTTCATGGGTGCCGCTGCGGGTTTCCGCGGGGGCTTCATGATGTCGGTGGAGGTCATCTACAGACTGCTGCCGGCACGAAAGCTTGTCTGGCTGGAATTACTGATTGCACTGTGCTGCACGATTGTATTGCTGGTGCTGATTCACTATGGCACCGCCATGACCTGGCGAGTACGTAGTCAAATGCTGTCAGGTCTCGGCGTCTCTATCGCCTGGGCCTACGCTGCCATGCCGACAGGCGCTATCTTTGCCCTGATTGCGGTGCTGGCACGCCTACTCGCACAGATCACTGGTCTCGAGGCTATCGGCCCAGCCGAAAGCGAGACTGATGACCACCAGGTTTCCTCACCAATGGTCGAACGACACGCTACCCCTGCACCCTCGGCATACGACGGGAGCGTGAACCAATGAACACGGCAATCGGACTCGCACTGATTATCCTGTTCAGTCTCGGCGTGCCCATCGCAGTGTCGATCGTGCTGGCCTCTATTATCGGAATTGAATTCTTCTCGCGCCTGCCCCTGTTGCTGGTGCCGCAACAGATGTTTGTGGGCATCGACAACTTTCCCCTGATGGCGATTCCGTTTTTTATCCTGGCGGGCAATCTGATGGCAGCGGGCGGCATTTCCCGGCGGCTTGTCGATCTTGCCAAGTCCATCGTGGGTGGTTTTCAGGGCGGTCTGGCCATGACCTGCGTGCTGACCTGCATGATGTTTGCCGCCGTCTCAGGTTCGAGTGTTGCGACCACGTTCGCCATCGGTTCTATCCTGATTCCGGCAATGGTGAAGCACGGTTACCCACGCCCGCTGGCAGCCTCGATCCAGGCGTCCTCGGCCGAACTCGGCGTACTTATTCCGCCGTCCATTCCCTTGATCCTGTATGGCGTCAGTACAGATACCTCCATCGGTAAACTGTTCATTGCCGGCATTGGCCCCGGGTTGTTGATCGGTGGCGCGTTGTTGTTGTTCCTCTATCTGTTTTGCAAGGTACGCGGATACGGCTTGCGTGATCACGAGGATCGCCAGAGCTTTCCGGTGGCACTGAAACGCGCCTGGATCGCGATGCTGATGCCGGTCGTCGTCATTGGTGGTATCTACGGAGGCGTCTTCACACCGACGGAGGCGTCAGCAGTCGCTGTCGTATATGCCGTCATTGTTGGTGGCTTTATCTACCGTGAACTCAGTCTCGCCGAACTATGGCCGATCCTGCGCCACAGTGTGATCTCCACGGCTGCGGTCATGCTGATCATCGCCGCTGCTGCTCTGTTCAGCTTCCTGATCAGTCGTTCCGGCTTACCCAGGGAGGTCGCCGGTTGGGTAACCATGGTATTCGACAACCCGATCTCGTTTCTTCTGGCCGTCAATGTCATGCTGCTGATTGTCGGCATGTTCATTGAAACATCCGCTGCGATTCTGGTGCTGGCGCCAATATTCACGCCGATTGCCGTACAGTACGGCATTGATCCGGTACATTTCGGGCTGATCGTGGTCGTGAACCTGGCACTCGGCATGTTTACACCGCCGCTCGGGGTAAACCTGTTCGCCGCCTGCGCCGTGGCCAAACTGTCGGTCGACCAACTCCTGCCCTGGCTGATGCGCTTCGTGTTGGTGGTTCTGGCCTGCCTTATTGCCATCACCTATCTCCCGTGGATATCCTTGGGCCTGGTCGATTTACTGTACTGAACCCCGGTAGGATCCGGTCCAAAAAACAGAGACAAAGCACGCTGATTTCCGTCAAATTGGCAGGAACTATTTTTGAAAGGACGCCCCCTGTGACCCGGATAAAAGTAGAATTCCCCAACAACGAAGGCAACACTCGGCCAGCCTATCGGTTGTAATTTGTCTTATCATCGCCGTTATTGCCGGTGATTTCTCTGGTCGCCAATGCAATACGCGGGCGGGGACCAGAGATCTAGCGTTCCAAGTGAATCTGATCAGTGTTTCGGCCCGGGCACCTGCAACGTGCCCGGGCTTCTCCCTCCCGGTAACATTTCTCAGACAAGACGTAATGTCATTTCTGCCAGGTAACGCCGTATAATCTTTTTCGTGCCTGCTTTATCGTGATCTGCAGCACGACTGTTGATTGCGCTTTCCGTGAGTAGCCAATGATACGCCCCCGACACATTATCTTGCCTTTACTTACCGTACTGACCGGGCTTTCTGCTCCGGCTACAGCAGACAGCATCAAGCGCATTGTGCACCCTGATGGCCGCGTTGAATTTACCAATGTAAAAAGTAACAGCCCAGGACGTGCCTCTAGCAAAAGCGAGACTGTTTTCCGTTATAAAGACGATAACGGCCTTGTCGCTTATAGCGGAACCCGGCCTTCGATTGAAGATTTCGACGTCATCAGCTTCCATTGTTACGCCTGCGACCCGAATTCTCGCGTTAACTGGCGCACAACACCTCTGTTCCTGAGCCGTTACCAGTCGGAGATCAAAACGACGGCCGACGAGCATGGCGTCGATCCTGCGCTGGTACGCGCGGTTATTCATGCAGAATCTGCATTCAACGAAAAGGCGCTCTCACCGGTGGGAGCTCAGGGGCTCATGCAACTGATGCCGGGGACCGCTCTGGAAGTGGGCGTACAGAACGCCATGGTAGCGGCCGAGAACATTCGTGGTGGGGTCACATACCTTGCCAAAATGCTGGAACGCTTCAAAGGTGACACCAGGCTTGCTACCGCAGCCTACAATGCTGGCCCGGGTGCCGTAAGCCGTTACGGTGGAATCCCGCCTTATGCCGAGACTAAAGCTTACGTTGAGCGCGTTGGCATACTGCGCGAGCGCTATGCCAGCAACTGATTACTGATATACCAGGTGATTACTGATGTACCAGAGATACCGGCAATAACCCCCTTCCCTGGGAGCTCCTGCCGGTTGCTGCAGCCGCTTTATTCAGATGCTGCAATCAGGCTGGCGTTACCACCGGCCGCGGTTGTATCCACGCACAGGTGCCGCTCGATCACAAATCGCTGATCAAGCGTGTGCTCCGTGATCAAAGGCACCAATGCACCGTCTCGTTTAGCCAAAGCCAAACGATACTTCCGCAGAAGCGACTGTTCAGCGCAGCTTACAACCGCTTCGAATCCACTGGCAGTAGCCAGTGCTTCCGGCTCCAGATTGCCTTCAACGCCTGCAATAGGCAGCCCGGCTTGCGCAGCGCGACTCACCGCATCTCCAACGCCCGGTGCAATCACCACCACCTTGTTGCCCTGTGACAGTGCCATAGCGGCCTGTGCCAACGCTGTATCCTTGTCTGGCCCAAGGCACAACACAACCCCACGGGCATGATTGGTAAGGCGATTTAGCTCACCCGTTGGCCCAGGCAACTCTTCAGCGTGAGCGTCCAACGGCTCGGGCACCTTCCCGAAAATCGGTTCCAAAGCTTCAATTCTGGCTTTTGGAACAGGCGCTTTGAGCTTGCCCAAGCTGCCGATCAGTCCTTCCAGCTTCTTGCCATCAATCGCTTTACCACCGGACACCGCCGGACGCTCAGCTGTGGGCCCTTTCAGGAAGCGACGAACGTATTGCGGGCCGCCTGCCTTTGGCCCGGTCCCGGAAAGCCCCTCACCACCAAACGGCTGAGAACCAACGATTGCGCCAATCTGGTTACGGTTAACGTAAATGTTACCAACCTTGATGCGGCTGGAAATCCGGTCAACCCGATTATCAACCCGGCTATGAATACCGAAGGTTAACCCGTAGCCCTTGGCGTTTATTGCATCAACAACCTTGTCGATGTCCTTGGCCTCAAAGGTAGCCACGTGCAGTATCGGCCCGAAGATCTCTTCCTCCATGTCTTCGATGCCGTTGACTTTCAAAACGGCAGGCGACACAAACAGCCCCTTTTCTGGCACCGGAAGCTTTTTAAGCAGGCGACCTTCACGCTCAAACTTATCGCAGTGATCTACGATTTTCTTGTGGGCCGTCTCATCAATCACCGGGCCCACATCTGTGGAAAGCGCCCAGGGATCGCCAATACCCAGCTCTTCCATGGCGCCGTACAGCATTTCCAGCAGGTTATCCGCTATGTCTTTTTGCACATACAGCATACGCAACGCAGAGCAACGCTGGCCGGCGCTCTGGAACGACGATGCCAGTACGTCCCGAACCACCTGCTCAGGCAGCGCAGTCGAATCTACAATCATGGCGTTCAGGCCGCCGGTTTCCGCCACCAACGGCGCATCCGGGGCCATGTTTTCTGACATCACTTTATTGATGCGGTGTGCTGTTGGGGTGGAGCCGGTAAAACAAACGCCGGCCACCCTGGAATCAGAGGTGAGCGCAGTGCCCACAATAGCGCCCGATCCCGGCAACAGCTGAATAGCATCTTTTGGAATGCCCGCTTCGTACATCAATTCAACAGCACGAAAGGCAAGCAACGACGTTTGCTCCGCAGGTTTCGCAACGACTACGTTGCCGGCAGCCAGGTTCGCCAGAACCTGACCTGCAAAGATCGCCAACGGAAAGTTCCAGGGCGAGATACAGCAAATAACGCCACGAGCCTCACCGCTGTCGCTATTACGCACACCTTCGTTGGCGTAAAACTGCGAGAAATCGACCGCCTCGCGAATCTCGGCAATGGCATCCAGAAGGGATTTGCCGGCTTCCCGGGTTGTCAGTGCAAACAGTTCGTGGGCATTCTCCTCCAGAAGGTCGCCAACTTTACGAACGCAGGCCGCACGATCTTCTGCGGACATGGCGGACCAGGTCGTGAAACCTTGCTCGGCAGCGGTAAGGGCAGCATCGACATCGGCTTCATTAGCCTGAGTAATCTGCCCGACCAGATCATCCGGGTTAGCCGGATTTTTAACGTCCAGTACCTCGGTGCCGGTAATGTCCGCGGCGATAAGCGGGCCGCCCGTCCAGCGGTGGCTGCGAAATGCATCGCGACCTTCGTTAATGCGCGCAACGGTGACCGGATCGGTAATATCCCACCCTTTGGAGTTGCGGCGATTGGCACCAAACAGGTCCGCAGGCCGCACAATCACTTTGCTGGAAAGGTTTTCACCCAGTTCCTGCACCGCATCAATGGGATCCTTGGCAATCTCCTCAGGGGTGATGCTGGTATCCACAATCTGATTAACGAAGGAGCTGTTAGCTCCGTTCTCAAGCAAACGACGCACAAGGTAAGCCAGCAGATCACTGTGTTTGCCAACAGGTGCGTATATCCTGCAGGGAACACCACTCTCTTTGAGAACCTGACCATGCAACGATTCGCCCATACCGTGCAGGCGCTGGAACTCATAGCTTTTCAGGCCTGCGGTTTTTGCCAGTTCCAGAATGGCCGAAACCGAATGCGCGTTATGGGTGGCGAACTGTGAATAAATACGGTCGCTCATGCCCACCAGCTTTTTGGCGCATGAGAGATAGGCAACATCGCTGCACGCCTTACGCGTGAATACAGGGAAATCAGTCAGACCCATCACTTGGGCGCGCTTGATCTCGGCATCCCAGTAGGCGCCTTTCACCAGGCGAACCATTATGCGGCGGTCGAGCTTTTCAGAAAGCGCATACAGCCAGTCAAGCGTATGTGAAGCACGCTTGGCAAAGGCCTGAACAACCACGCCAAAACCGTCCCAGCCAGCAAGTGCCGGGTCGGACAAAATGCCTTCGATGACATCCAGAGAAATGTCGAGGCGGTCCTGCTCCTCAGCATCGATATTGAACCCCATATTGGCAGCCGCCGCTTTCTTGGCCAGCATCAGGGCCCGGGGCAGTAACTCAGCCATCACCCGGTCTTTATGGCCGTACTCGTAACGGGCCAGCAGTGCAGACAACTTGACGGAAATGCCGGGGTTTTTACGCACATCACCTTTGCAGTTTTTGGCGATGCTATCGATAGCGTTGGAATAGGACTCGAAATAACGACGGGCATCCGCATCAGTACGCGCGGCTTCGCCAAGCATGTCGTAGGAGTAAGTGTACCCCTTGGCCATGTAGGACTTGGCTTCACTCTGCGCCTCTTCAATGTCACGACCCAGAACGAACTGACGGCCCATTTCCTTCATGGCCTGGCCTGCAACAGTGCGAACCACCGGCTCGCCCAAACGCTTGACCAACTTACGCAGAGTCTCACCGACTGTGTGACGCTCGGAATCCTTCAGCAGATTGCTGGTCATCAACAGCGCGACAGTGGTGGAATTAATAAATGATGAGGTCGCTTTGCCTACGTGAGCTCCCCAGTTGCCGGAGGTAATCTTGTCTTCAATCAGCGCATTGATCGTTGTGTTATCCGGCACGCGCAACAGCGCCTCAGCCAGACACATAAGCGCTACGCCCTCTTTGGTAGTGAGACCGTATTCCGCTAGAAATTTCTCCATAATCGTGGATTTTGCGCTTTCACGGACGCTGCGCACCAGGCCGGCCGCGCGGGCGGAGATCGCTTCGCGCTCTTCCCGGGACAACTGAGCGTCAGCAATCATCTCGTGAATCACTTTGTACTCATCCTGGAGATAATGATCGCGGATTGCCTGCCGGCTTTTGGCAAGTTCGGGAGTCACTGAATGCTGCGATGACATAGCTGTACCCTCTCAATTGTTTGTCTTTTCCGCATTCTACCTACAACGACAAAGACTGTTTCACCGTAAAAGCCCAAAACACATACCATTTCGGCTTTATTTAGGTGCCTGGAATTTATTAATTCTCTTTTATGAAATACCATCTCGGGCAAAACGACTTCAGGCGTGCAAGTCCAAACCCGGCCTGAAGCCTTGTTTATAGTATCTGGCGTTTTCAGCCTACAGCATAGCGTCCAAGTTGAGGACTTGCCCAAAAGAGACGGTTTTACTGCTTTGGGGTGTCTACGACAGGAACGACAGGGGAAGATCAGATGGCTACGCCTACACAGAGGACACGGCACTATGAGCGAGCTTGATCGAATCGATCATTCCATTATTCGTGAGCTGCAAAAGAAT
This sequence comes from Marinobacter sp., assembly GCA_018066865.1. GTDB lineage: Bacteria > Pseudomonadota > Gammaproteobacteria > Pseudomonadales > Oleiphilaceae > Marinobacter. The sequence goes on from JAGPVT010000166.1 coordinate 25,323, forward strand.
GCGCGGATTACGATCACCGACCTTGCCTCCCGCGTTGGCCTGTCCAAAACTCCGTGCCAGGTACGTATGCGGCGGCTTGAGGAACAAGGCTTTATCACCGGCTACACTGTGCTGGTTAATCAAACCAAGCTGGGGCAGAACCACATCGCCTTCGCCCAGATAACTTTGAGCGACACCAGCAGCGATGCACTGAAGGCTTTCAACAAGGCCGTTAAACAGATTGCGGCTATTGAACAGTGCCACATGATTGCGGCCAATTTTGACTATCTGATAAAAGTGCGTACCCGCAACATGGCCGAGTATCGGCAGGTGCTGGGCGAGCAAATTTCTGCCCTGCCCCATGTACTGCAAACGAGTACGTTTGTGGTGATGGAAAACGTAAAAGATGCAGGGCTCTGAAGAACCTGGCGGTGGAAACAAGCTACTTGTTGACCTTGGCTAGCCCCAAGGACGACACATGCAAGCCGAGTTCGCTTCGGTACAGCGCATTGCCGATACCAAGCACAATGTTCTCGACCGAAAAGTTTGACGATACAGCGGTTGCACCGCCGGTAGAACGGGACTCCAGAACAAGCACCAGACGCAGCAAATCAAGAAGCCGGATGACCAGATCCAGAATGCCGAAATCTTTTGGTGCATCATCAATGCGGGATACAACGTAAGCCTTGGCCGCCTCTACCACACAGGTTTCATGGCTGGTCAGGTGCTCGGTGCCCAGACATTTGATTGATTCGACACGCTGCTCCCGCTCACGCCTGATTGCCTCCATACAAACCTGGCCGGAGTTTTCCGGCGAATCACCAGCACGCAGAATACCCGCGAGCCGAAAGTCCACCTTGCCTTCGCGGCGTATCTGGTCATATTCGTTTTTGAGGCTCTCCTTTGCGTGAGGCAGATACCGGCGAATCGCTGTCTCGCGGGCTCGCTCCAGATCTTCGATTGTCGCCAGACCCACCAGCGAACTCATCACACGCACACAGTGGAGCAGGTGCTGCCAGCTAGCTGGCTCAATTGAATGCGGATTAGCCGGCAGTACCCGATTGGCAGACACGAACTCGAAATAAAGGGCCGTCACTTCCTGCTCCGAAAAATCGGACGTGCGAATAATCCGCCGCAGCCCCAGCTTCTCAATATCCCGCAAAAGACTGGGGATCAGCATCAGCACATAATGTTGCGCGCCTTCCGATATCAACATGTCTTATTACTGCTCCCTTTTAAGCTTTCCCAAAAACCTGGCGTGCTGAATCCCCTGATGCTGCATCCAACGATAAATCGTTGGCCGGGATACCTTATAAAAACGGGCCACCTCGGAGACGTTCCACTGATGCGTCACCAAAGCTTCAAGTAGCGGGCTGGGATCACAGCGTTCTTCATCAGCCTCCTCCACCGATAGCACCTGTTCACACAGGCACTCCTCAGGCAGATCATTAACCGTAATTTCGCCGTTGTCGCAGGTGGCCTCGGCAAACGCCAACGCGTTGTCCAGCTGTCGGATATTTCCTGGCCAGCTATAGGCAAGCAAGGCACTCATAGCATCCGCCCGGATACGAACATCCGGGAGTTCGCCCTGCTCAATCAGGTTTGCAAGCACCCGGTTAATTACGTGCTGGCGATCCGCTCTCTGGCTCAGAGATGGCAAGCGCAGGGTAGCGCCATTAAGCCGATAATACAGATCTGCACGGAAACTGCCTCGCTCGATTAACTGCCCCAGATCCTGATGGGTAGCGGCAATCACGCGACAGTTCACTTTCACGGGGCTATCGGCCCCGACAGGCAGGATTTCCCCCTCTGCCAGTACTCGCAACAAACGGGTCTGGAGCTGAAGGGGCATATCCCCGATTTCATCCAGGAATAACGTACCGCCATCCGCCTGTTGAATCAGCCCACGCATGCCCCGAGTGCGGGCACCGGTGAAAGCGCCGCTAACATAGCCGAAAAGCTCACTCTCAATCAGTGATTCGGGAATAGCCGCGCAGTTTACCGCTACAAAAGCCCGCCGGGATCGGTGACTCGACGCATGTACAGCCCTGGCCAGAATCTCCTTACCCGTGCCGGTTTCACCCAGAACAAGCAATCCTACATCCCTGTTGCGCAGACGCTTCGCCAGACCGAGCGTACGCCGCATGACGGGGTCATCCGCTGCCAATGCATCCAGTTGGGGCACACGCTCTTCGGCGGCATGGGCCTCCGATGATGGGGATGCAGGAGTCTTGACCCTGGGCTGAATCAGCGCGGCAAAAAAAGTACGGCCACTGGCACAATGCCTGAACGCTTTCACCTGGTCATCGTGATCGTAGGGAATACTCCAGATATCCCGGAGTTCACACTCAAACAAACTGGTCAGGTCAGGCCGGGTCTCCGTGTCACTGCCTGAGCCTGGGTCCAACATGAGTGAGCGCCCTGCTGTATTGGCGGCCTCCACACGACCACCCCCGTCAATGGCAAACAGGTATTTACCATTTACCTGAACGAACTCACGAGAACCGTCACACCGAACAATCACCTGCTTTCGATAGCGGCGGAGAAAATAGGCATCCTCGATCATCCGGGCATAGAGTTGGGTAAGGTGCAACGCGAAAGTCTGACTGTTGTGCGCGTTGGGCGAATCCAGAGCAGAAATGTCCAGAACTGCCAGGAGATTGCCCATCGGATCAAGAATCGGCGCTGACGTGCAGGTCAGATTGATGTGGGTCGCGTCAAAATGGTCAACCCGATGACACGTCAGAGCCTGCTGCTCCTGAATACACGTACCTACTGCACAGGTGCCGGCATATTGTTCACTCCAGTCCGCACCCAGATACAAACCGGCCTTGCGCAAACGCTGGTCGTAACGACGGTCGCCAAGATACTGCACAGTAATCCCACGATGATCCGTCAACAGCAGGACATACCCGAGATTGGCGATGTTCGAGTAGAGTTGTTCAACACCCGCCCTGGCGACATCCAGAAATTCATCCACCGAGTCCTGATGCTCCCGCAGGGTTTGCTGGGTAACAATCCGGGCACTGCGAGGCTGGCTCGGATCCAGTCCGTACTCGTTGATACATCGTTTCCAGGAACGACCAATCAGCTCGCTTTCCGGAGACAAGTTCGCCAAGGCGTTGTTGTCTGCGTAGCTTAAAATAGCGTCAATATGGCGCCGCTGCGCCAGTTGCGTAGTCATACCAAGCTCCTGCAACACTCTGATGTTGTTATTGTCATGCACGAGAGATACTGCTGCACCGCCCTATCAGCTTATACCCAATGATCCGAAACCGACATCCTCCCTTGGGACCCGTTTTGGCGTTACACCTGTCACGCCCCCACAGCCAGGAACATTACAGGTGTAACGCAAACTCTGGTCGTCAGAAAGCTCTACCTGACACCGGCGGTTAACTAAAGAGTCCATTATCAGATTTCAAATCAGCCGCTTAAGAATACTTACAAAGCCAAGAACAGAGCTGGCACGACGCCTGCTCTTGTCTAACTGGAGGATTCATTCCTGTACAAGGCGCCACGGGCACTCTGCCAACAATAACAATGCAAACCTGGAGAATCGTAATGACCGAAGCACAAATTACTCCTACCCAACGGGTCCAGCAATGGCTCGACGGGTTCAACGAAACCCTGCAATCCGATAACCCCGGCCAGGCGGCCGAACTGTTTGAGCACGATGGCTTCTGGCGCGACCTTGTTGCCATGACATGGAATATCAAGACAATGGAAGGCCACGAAAACATCCGCGACATGCTGGAGCACACCACAGGGCAGGCTCGCCCCGATAACTGGAAGGTGGCAGAAGAAGCCACCGAACAAGACGGTGTTACCGAAGCCTGGATTACCTTCGAAACCAAAGACGCGCTGGGCAAAGGCCATGTCCGCCTGCGTGACGGTGCTGCATGGACGCTCTTGACCACCATGCAGGAGCTGAAAGAGTTCCCGGAAAAGCGCAACTTCCTGAGGCCCAAGGGCGCGCGGCACGGTGCGACCAAGTCACGCAAGACCTGGCTTGAAGCACAGCTGGAGGAAGAGCAGGAGCTGGGCTACAGCCGCCAGCCTTATTGCGTAATCATCGGGGGCGGACAAGGCGGAATCGGTCTGGCGGCGCGGCTCCGGCAACTGGATGTACCCACAATTGTCATCGAGCGCAATCCGAAAGCCGGCGACTCCTGGCGCAACCGCTACAAGTCGCTGTGTCTGCACGATCCGGTCTGGTACGACCACATGCCTTACCTGCCCTTCCCGGACCACTGGCCGGTATTCGCCCCGAAGGACAAAATCGGTGACTGGCTGGAGATGTACACCAAAATCATGGAACTCAATTACTGGAGTTCAACGGAATGCACCGGCGCCCGCTACGACGAGACCAGCAAGGAATGGGTCGTTGATGTCATCCGGGAAGGCGAGAAAGTCACACTTCGTCCCAAACAGCTTGTTCTGGCCACCGGCATGTCCGGCATTCCGAATATTCCTGACATCCCTGGAATGGATGCGTTTGAAGGTGAACAGCACCACTCCAGCAAGCATCCCGGTGGTTCTGCCTACAAGGACAAAAAATGCGTTATCCTCGGCGGCAACAACTCCGCTCACGACATCTGCGCAGCACTCTGGGAGAACGGCGCCGACGTCACCATGGTCCAGCGCTCGTCCACGCACATCATCAAATCCGATACCCTGATGGATCTGGTACTCGGCCCACTCTACTCCGAGGAAGCGGTACAAAACGGCACAACGACCGAGAAGGCGGATCTCACCTTCGCCTCTGTTCCATTCAGGATTATGCCCGATATGCATATCCCGGTTTACAAGCAGGTCGCCGAACAGGACGCCGATTTCTATAAGCGACTGAAACAAGCCGGGTTCATGCTGGATTTCGGTGATGACGGCTCGGGTCTGTTCATGAAATACCTGCGCCGTGGTTCGGGCTACTACATTGATGTGGGGGCCTCCGAGCTGGTCGCCCAAGGGGAAATCAAGCTCAAAAGCGGGGTCAGCATTGAACGCATCAACCCACGCTCCGTGACGCTGACTAATGGTACGGAACTGCCTGCGGACCTTATTGTCTACGCCACCGGCTTTGGCTCCATGAATGGCTGGGCGGCAAGGATTATCTCCCAGGAGGTCGCGGACAAAGTCGGCAAATGCTGGGGCATGGGCTCAGATACCACCAAAGACCCTGGCCCATGGGAAGGCGAGCTACGCAATATGTGGAAACCAACGCAGCAGGAAGCGCTCTGGTTCCATGGCGGCAACCTGCACCAGTCACGTCACTATTCGCTCTACCTGGCGCTTCAGCTAAAAGCCCGAAAAGAAGGCCTCGAAACGCCCGTATACGGCATGGAAGGCGTTCATCACCTTTCCTGAATCTCAGAAGAGGTTGGCCTTGGCCAGCCTGTTTTCGTTGATCTGCTGATTGGAGCGGTCGGTCTGAAGGGACATTCAATATTGTGACGCCCTGACACTGGCGTGTGCCGCAGGCACAATTTTGTACAATACTCGGAATTACGACCACGCCAAACTCCTCACTCACTGTCCCGAGATGAGGAGCCTGTTGATGTCTCTGCTATTGATTTTGCCCATGTCAGCCTTTGCGCTTGCCGCTTCTATTTCACCCGGGCCGGTGAATCTTGTCTGCCTCAGCAGCGGCACCCGATACCCTCTGCGCCAGGGTTTGTGGTTTGTGTCAGGGGCGACACTGGGATTTGTAGCGCTGTTTCTTGCTATAGGGCTGGGATTGCACTCTGCTCTGACTTGGATTCCGGGATTTGATCTATTGCTCACCTGGGCGGGCATCGCGTTTCTGCTTTATCTCAGCTACCGACTGGCGATAGATGACGGAAAAATTTCAGGCAAGGACTTGGGAAACGCTCCCGGATTCCGGACGGGCGCTATCATGCAGTGGTTGAACCCGAAAGCCTGGTTTGCGTCCGCGTCTGGTATCGGTGCCTATACCTCCGGTGGTGACCTCACACAACTGGCCATATTCTCCAGCCTGTATTTGCCTATTTGCTGGCTGTCACTCTCTACCTGGGTCTTTGCAGGGCGTTTTCTGCGCCAGTATGTTCAGCGGCCAAGGGTGCTTCGAACGGTAAACCGTGTGCTCGCAGCCTTACTGCTGGCCAGTTGCCTGTATCTCATACCCGGTCAGGAAGCCGTTTTAGCGGTTGGCCATACTGCCCAGGGGTAGCGGCAACCAGCCGTTTGAAAACCTTTTGGAAATGCGGCTGATCAAAAAACCCGGCGGCCAGGGCCGCATCTGCAATGGGAGCACCCCGTCGAATCGCCCGCTGCCCGAGCTGAATACGTCGATTGATCTGATAGGCATGAGGCGTCATCCCAAAGTGTTTACGGAACACCCGTACCAGATGGGACGGAGACAATCCCGCCCGCTCCGCCATCCATTCGACAGGCAGCTCATCCGTGCAATGGCCATCAAGATATCGGGCCAGTTCCTGTAACGTTTCAGGTGCCGGCGGGAACGGCTGCTCGGCCTGTTCAGCCGTATCGGATATCGATACCATTACCTCAGACAGAAAGGCTTCTACGTCATTCCGTTTTTGCTCTGACGATACACGGCCATCCTGCAGCCAGTCGGCTAGGGCCTGGAAGCCAGAGTACAAAACAGCAGACGAACTGACGTCGCAGTGGATATCCTGCCAGAGCGGCGCATCCAGCAGCCCCAGGCGAAACCTCAAGCCGGCAAGCCAACCCGCATCCACATACAACATCAGATAGGCCCAGGGCTGGTTATCCACCGGATTGCACGCATGAACCCATTCCGGGTTCATGAACACCAGCGAACCTTCACCAACGTGGTAATGTCGCCCCACGTACTCAAAGGTGCTCTGTCCGCCGGTAATGGCTCCCATCGACCATTGAGTGTGGCTATGGGGCTCGTAACAGACGGCACGGCCATCGCTGACCTGCCGCAACTCAATATGCGGTAACTCGCTGTCTCGCCAGAAAACCGGCTGTGTCGACGTCGGATTGCTCATCGGGCCGGCTCCATTTCTCTGCCCTTGGCCTGGCGCGCCAGATGAACCATGACAACACCGAGCGCCATCACCAGCAGGGTAAGCCAAAGACCGTTGGTATAATTGCCTTCTACGTCAGCCAGATAACCGACAACAGCGGGCGCCAGCATCTGGGCGATACCATAACTGAAGGTGAGCCGGCTCATAGGCCGGGAGGGGTTTTCCGGGAACACGCGCCCCACCATCGCCAGCATCATGCTGACAATACCGATGAAACTGGCCCCGTAAATAACGGCGCTGAGCATAACGCTGGCCATGCTCGTATTGAGGATCAGCATCAGAATACTTACAGAATTGAGCATGTAAGCAAGATAGAGTGCAGTCCACTGCCCCCAACGGCGAGAGAACACATCCCACAGCCAGCAAGCAGGTGTGGCCGCCAGGCCGGCAATCAGCCAGATTAGCCAGCCACGGCCACTGAGTTCCGGCATGGATTCGGCAATAGCCACCAGGAAGGTCGCGGTTACCACATACCCGACACCGGCACAAAAGTAGGCCAGCTGCAGAATCACGATAAACCGGCTTCGTTCATCATTACCTGCCGTACCACCGGTTCGCGGCAAGGCACAGGCACGATAGTCTGGCATCCAGCGCCACACAGGAACAATCAGCGCCAGCCCGACCAGCCCGTATATTACCCACTGCTGATCCCAGCTAAAGGACTCCTTGATTAGCTCCGCCAGCACGGCAGTAAGAACAATCCCGAGCCCGATGCCCGAAAAGAACACGCCAAGCTCGGATTTCTCATTGTTTTTTATCAGCCAGCTCATCAGCAGGCCGGCGCCCAGCAACATGCCTGCTGACGTGCTCAGCCCGGAAAAGAAGCGCAGCAAAAACCACAGCCAGACGTCGGTGGTATACCCCATCAGAACTGTAGAGACTACTGCGACAATCAGACCAAGCTGGTACAGCTTTACCTTGAGATCGAGATCGCTGATCCGGGTGATCAGAAGCGCACCGGTCAGGTAGCCGGCGTAGTTCACAGTCGCCAGCAAGCCAACTACCGACTGGCTCAGCCCGAGTGCGTCCATCATCTCGGGAATCATCGGGGTGTATGAGAACCGGGCTATCCCCACCATCACCACTACCGCGATCACGCTGGCAGCCAGCACCTTTATTGTTGCTATTGTTTTCACAGGGCTTTCCTTCCTCAAGGCAACTTCACAACACCATCGGTCAGATCAGGCCCGGCTCAAAAACTTCCGCTCTTCAACGTTAATCTTGATGCGATCACCGGTAGAAATATGCTCGGGAACCTGAACAACCAGCCCGGTGGCCATTCTTGCCGGCTTGGTACGAGCTGTCGCTGAACCACCCTTGACGGAAGGGTCGGTTTCCTCAATTTCAAGCTCCACGGTTGGCGGCAGTGCCAGTGCAACCGGCGCTTCACTGACCAGAATCACCATCACTCCCTGGGTGTCCTCACTGATAAACAGCAGTTCATCCGCAATTGCTGATCCATTCAGGCTGTACTGCGTGAAGTCTTCGGTATCCATGAAGACGTATTCTTCGCCGTCAGAATAGGAGAAGGTCGCGGGCCTGCGCACGAGATCGGCAAGATTCAACATATCGGAATCTTTAAACGTCTCGTCGATTTTACTACCCGTTACCACATCGTACATGCGCATGCGGTAAAGACTGCCGCCGGCACGGCCCTGAGGGACTGAACGCTCAATATCCTTTACGAAATACACCCGACCTTCGTATTCAACTGCAGAATTCTTCTTGATTTCACTTGCTCTAGGCATTTTTTAAAGCTCCAAAACAATACCGAAAACGCATCCATACCGGGCATAAGCCGGCGTGTTTCACACCTGGCGATTCTACCCGCAGACCTGCCCTGCCGATACAGGGCGAACGGACACTATAAGCCATTCGGTAAAAAGCTTCCCCGCGCTATAACCAGATTCATATAAGAAATAGCAATTTGATGTAAGCTATGCCCCATTGTGACCATCATCTTTGCCCTCACCTGACTTCAGGCGGAGCAACATACATGGTCGGAACGCTTACGGCTAAACTGAAAGGTTTTATGAAAGTACCCAAGAGATTACAGCCCCTGGTCGACGACGGCATGGTGGATGAAGTGCTTTACCAGCTTATGAGCGGTAAAGAGGCACAGGTTTACGTGGTGCGGTGTGGCGAACATGTGCGCTGCGCAAAGGTGTTCAAGGAAGCGCAGAAACGAAGCTTCAAGCAGGCCGTTGAGTATCAGGAAGGCAGAAAGGTACGCAACAGCCGGCGGGCCCGGGCGATGAGCAAAAAAACCCGCTATGGCCAGAAAGAGCAGGAAGACGCCTGGCTCAGTGCCGAAGTGGATGCCCTTTACCGCTTGGCCGAAGCCGGGGTGCGCGTACCCTCACCGATGGGCTTCGTGGACGGCGTGCTGCTGATGGAGTTGATTGCTGATGCAGACGGCAAGGCAGCTCCGCGTCTGGACGATGTCACCCTCACCCCGGAGCAAGCCCGGGATTACCACGGCCGGGTTATCGCAGAGGTTGTGCGAATGCTGAGCGCCGGGTTGATCCACGGTGACTTGTCAGAATTCAACGTACTGGTGGACGCTAGCGGGCCCGTGATTATTGATTTGCCCCAGGCTGTTAACGCCGCGGGCAACAATAACGCCGAGCGCATGCTGGAGCGGGATGTGGACAACATGCGCCGCTATTTTGCCAAATACGCGCCGGACCTGTTGGTTACGGATTACGGCAAGGAGATCTGGGCGCTTTATGAAAGCGGTGACCTGCATCCCGGCAGCACGCTGACAGGATGCTTTGAGCACGATACCGCCAGTGCCGATGTGGATGAGCTTATGGCAGTGATTGACGCCGCCAAAGAGGAAGAGAGGGATCGTCAGGAGCGCATGCTGGAAGACGACGAGGATTAGCACTCGTCGCCCTGGCATCTACCAGGCAAGCCAGATAACGTGTTTTGCGCCTTTACCCGGGCGGTGGGCGCGCACGGTTACCGCCTCAGCCGAAAGCCCGGCACGCTTCAGGCGTTCGGTAAATGCAGGATCCTGCCCGGCTGACCAATAGGCCAGAATACCCTCTGGACGCAGCGCTTCCTGTGCTGCGGCAATACCCGCAGTGGAATACAGCCAATCGTTTTCCTTGCGAGTCAGACCTTCAGGGCCGTTGTCGATATCCAGCAGGATAGCGTCATAACTGGTCGGCGAACCCTTGATCAACTGAACCACATCACCAATATGTACTCTGGCGCGAGGGTCTTTTAGCGGGTAGCCCGAAGCGCTGCCCAAGGGGCCCAGATTCCACTGCTCTACCTCTGGCACCAATTCGGCAACGGTCACTTCTGCGGTATCACCCAAAGACTGCAAAGCCGCCGCAAGGGTAAAACCCATGCCCAGCCCTCCAATCAGCACTTTCGGTGTGGGGTGATCAGCAATGCGCTCACAGGCCAGCGTTGCAAGCGCGTCCTCAGAACCGTGCAGGCGAGTGTTCATCAACTCGCCACTGGTGCCGGCGATACGGATGGAGAACTCATCGTTGCGCTGCAGCAGGCGCAGTTCTGTGCCCTTGCCGGGGATGATCGCAGTGCCTAGCAACTCGAAACGAGCCATACAAACCTCTGAAGATGGAATTCGGGGGGTGCGAGTGGGAGTTGAAGAAAATCACATTTGAGCGAGAATGTTTCGCTCCGTTTGCCCAGGTAATACACCCGTCAACCAGGCTTCAGTAACAACCTCGCCATGTTGGTTGGACAGCACCGCTTCAGCTTTTGCGCGGTTGCGCTCATCTGCTTCGGTAATGGTGAACACGCAGGTGATGGTATCGCCAAAATAGACGGGCCGGCGGAACCGGAAGTTCATACCGGATGCCAGCCAGCCAATCTGGCCGCCGACTTCAGTAATCATGCCGCCAACCAGCAAACCATGACAGATCTTGCCCCGAAACCCCTTGGCAGCGGCGAAGTGTTCATCGTAATGAATCGGGTTCATATCCCTGCTGATTTCGCCGAATGTTACCGTGTCATTCTCGGTGAAGGTTCGGGTAACCGTAAAAACATCACCAGCCTTGAGACCCCGAACGGTCTGCTCTCGAATGTGCGTCACTCAGGGTTCTCCGGGATATCGGTATGGCAGTTACTGGATCAGCCTCGCGCGTCAAGGCGACGCTCAACCCATGAATGATAAAGCTTTGCCAGAGTGGGCCGAATCACAGGTAAAGAAATCAGCCACGCCAGCGGTTTCAGCACAGGGACTCGCGACATCAACAGTATGTACGCGTCCATCTCACGATGGATTTCGCCCTGGCAATCCTTCACGTGCAGTTCCCGAAGCGCTTTATCCGGATCGACGCCCTGTTGGCGCAGCTCGTCGTCCCGGCCTGTAATATCAAGCCATTCGACAGACTCGCCGGTCTTCCCCGCCAGCTTTTCATACCAGCGACGATCCTTGATGCAAGTAGAGCAGGACCCATCATAATAAACGATCAGCTTACCTTGCGCTCGATTCACAGAGCCCTCCAACTATAACGAAAGCCTGAGTGGCACCTTATCACACCATTCACTCGGCTTTACTCAGCCAGTGGACTCCAGGCCCTCTCCAGCAGGTTCCGCCACCTGTTTATTCTCGCTGCGAGCAATAACCGCAGTGCCAACAAGGTCCCCGGTAACATTAATCCCGGTAGCACCCATACCGACCAGTGCATCAATTGAAACCAGCAGTGCGACGGTTTCAATAGGCAGGCCCACCTGAGCGAAAACGGTGGCAATCATGACTATACCTGCCCCGGGCACGCCCGCTGTACCGATAGAAGTAAGCGTACCTATAAGAACGATCTCAGCCATGGTGAACAGATCCAGCGGAATGCCGACCACGTTGGCGGCAAAGACCGCAGAAATTGCGATACGGATTGCAGCACCGTCCATATTGATGGTGGCACCGAGCGGCAAGCTAAAACCGTAGATTCGTTTTGGGATACCCAAGCGCCGCGCTGCATCCAGCGTTAATGGCAAGGTGCCTGAACTGCTCTGGGTGGCAAATGCAGTGGCCATGGGCGTGCGAGCTTCACGGAAAAACGCTCGCACGCGCACGCCAGACGCACGCATCAGAACGCAGTAAACAAACAGGTGCACCGCCAGCGCGATGTACAGCACCAGCACCATATCGCCCAACGCGAGAATGGTGGCCATCCCCTGCTCACCAGCTGTCTTGGCAACAATCGCGAACACCCCGATGGGCACGTACTGGAGCACGCCTGCCATAACTTTCAGGGTGATCTCGTTCAGCGCTTCAACAACTTTGTAAAGGTGCTCTCCAAGCTCTGCATGGGCTTTTGATTCCCGCAGTTTTAACAACGCTATACCAAACACAATGGCAATAAAGATGATGCCCAACAAATTCAGTTCAGTGAACGCCGTAAAAATGTTGTCGGGCACAATGTTCAACAACACGCTCGCAATCCCGGGGTTGTCCGGTACTTTTACTTCGGCGTCTTCATTCAGAGCTATGCCACTTCCTGGCTCAAGCAGGCTTGCTACCACAAGGCCGACAACAATAGCCAGCGCGGTTGTTATCACGTAAAAACCAAACAGCTTCCGCCCAACGCGCCCCATGCTGCCGATATTCGCCTGGTTGATACCCACCATCAGTGTAAGCAGCACGATGGGCACAATAAGGAATTTGAGCAGGCGCAGCAGCAGCTCGCCGAAGGGCGCCAACCAATCTGCGGCCTGCTGCCCGCCAATCATACCAACGGCCACACCCAGCACCAGGGCGATGCTTACGCGAAGAATTAGAGAGGCATTCAGATAGCTATGAAAGAGAGCTCTCACCGGATCACCTCCAATGAGATTGGTGTGCGCCTTGGCATAGTAAGTGCTCCTGATACGGGATGGCGCAGATTGTGATGGAAATCATCAGCCGGGTAAACCGCTGGCTCATGCCTGCAACTGACGCACATCTGCCAGAAACTGATCAACAACCGCCGGTGTTGTAGCCCAGGAGCACATCAGGCGTGCGCAGCCGCCGATAAAGTTGTAAAAACGCCACCCTTTTGCCCGCAACGCAGCCTTCATGGGCTCGGGCATTTCTACAAAAACCCCGTTTGCCTGCCTTGGATATCTGAGCTTGATTCCTGGCAATCCGGCAAGCCCATCAGCAAGCCTTTTCGCACAGGCATTGGCATGGCGGGCATTTTCCAGCCACACGTTATTTTCCAGCAACCCACACCATGGCGCAGAAATATACCGCATTTTGGAAGCCAACTGTCCCGCCTGTTTGCAGCGCCACTCAAAGTCCTCGGCCAAGGCTTTGTTGAAGAACACCACAGCTTCTCCCAGAGCCAAACCATTCTTGGTTCCGGAGAAACACAGCACATCGACACCTGCTTTCCAGGTAATTTCCGATGGGTGCACATCCAACGCCGCCGCGGCATTTGCAAACCGGGCACCGTCCATATGGATATTCAGCTTGTACTGATCCGCCAGCGCGCGAATGGCGCGAAGTTCATCCGGGGTATAGATCGTACCAACTTCCGTTGCCTGGGTAACGCTCAAAACCTTGGGTTTTGGGTAATGAATATCGGTGCGTTTAGTCACCAGATGCTCAATGCTCTCCGGCGTAAGCTTTCCGTTTTCGCCCTGTCCCAATAGCAGCTTGGCACCATTGGAGGCGTATTCCGGGCCACCACATTCATCTGTTTCAATGTGCGCCAGCTCATGGCAGATCACGCTGTGAAACGATTGCCCCATAGACGCCAGGGCCAACGAATTGGCCGCCGTACCATTGAACACAAAGTAAACATCACAATCTGTATCAAACAGAGTACGCAGTCCATCTGCGGCCCGCTGCGTCCAGCTGTCCTCGCCATACGCTGGCTCATCCACACGGTTTGCCGCCTCCATCGCTTTCCAGGCCTGCGGGCAAACACCGCTGTAATTATCGCTGGCAAACTGCTCCGACCGTGACACGGCAACACTCCTTCATCGGTTGATTAAACTTGGTGAAACGTTCGAGCGGTGCGCTCAAACGTCAGGGCCATACGTTCGAACATACCTTCAATGGTTGCTGTTTGCGCATCCGGCTCTTTGGCATCGTAAATAGCTCTTAACAGCCGGGCGCTCGCCTCCCTGAACCGGGAATTCATATTGCCACGCGCACTCATCAGATAGGTATCTGCAAGCACTTGCTGCCACTCAGCAAGCTTTACATCCACAGCAGCATTTCGATGATTCTTGATCCTCCGGCGCAAGCGGATAGACATGTGGCCAATATTCAGCCCGGTAAAGCCCAGATCCGTCATGACACGACTGGGGTTACCCGACCCCTGATCATAATTGGCAAGCCGGAGCAGGCGTTCTCCCATACGGCCGTTAAACCAGCTTTCGGGCCAGCGCTGAGAATCAATGGCGGTAAGATCACGCGCTGTTGCCTCAAGCAAGCGGCGCTGCATCACTTGGCCGTCCAGAGGCGTGATCAGTTTGAAAACCCAGTAGAGAATACTCATACCCACAAAAAGCCCCAGAGCATTACTGGTTGCAACGTCCGTACTGAATGTCATGTGATTGCCGGGCTGGACGATAAGCGTAAAGGGGACGCAGAAGCCCAGGCCGTATGGCAGAGTAGGCCGTTCAGCAAGCGCCAGCAGGCCGAGAAAATAGGGGCCTGCAAGCACCAGTACCAGCATTTCGAAGTCTCCACTGCTTTTCGACAACAGGCCCAGCCCGAAAAACAGCGCCACCGGAACAGCCACAACAACACCAAGCAACAAGTGCCGCAGCATAACCGTCAGCACCGCCAGTGAAAACCGGGCAAACACCACTGAGAACACCACGGGCATGATCATCAGCATAATGGCCGCAGAGCTGCCAGTGCTTAACCATATTCCTGCCCCGATCATGAAGACAACCGCAGTCCGGAAGCCGTTGACGGCCCCGATCAATGGATCCCGGTGGGTTTTCAGCCTGGAGGCTTTAAGCAACGTCTGGTCGCGGTTTTCAAGCGCATTATAGGCACGCAACACCATCACCAGATCGGCTACAAGCTCCACTGCTGTCTGGCTGAGCCGGGTCACTATGGCAGATTCATCCACATAGGCGGCCTTATGCTCCAGCAGCGCGCGCCTCAGCGCCTGGGCCTGACGGTAGGACTCATCAAAGCTATTTGCCTCTGCAATTCTGATGAAATGGCTTCGCATGTCTGCCAGCAACTTACTGAACGCCGGTGAGACCAAATTCGGATGGTTTCGCGGAAAACGCCCCATAATCTGCGTGACCGCCAGCAACGACATCACCTTGTTACAAAGCAGGTTTGCCGCCCTGCTCCGGCCGGGCCCCTCAGGCCCTTCGTAAGCAACCGCGCTGGAATCATCGTTCAGTATGACCAGGGTTTCGAGAATCTGATCGGCGTGCTGATGACGCTGCTCATGGGTGCTGTCCGGATCCAGCTCAAGCGATAGGTACTCAAGCGTTTCGTTGATTACGTTGCGGGAATGGCTGCGCAGGCTGTCTTTTACCGTCACCGGCCACAATAACTGGCTGACCAGCATCGCACAGAGAGCACCCACGGTAATTTCGCTGATACGGGACTGGGCAATATCAAACACCGCACGACCGTCCACCGCACTGGGATCGGCCATTACCATGATGATCACCAGGCCCGCCGTCATTCCCGACATCGCAAAGGCGTAGATGAAGTTGGTGTTGTGCACCATGGCAGAAGCTGCAGAATTAAGGCCAATCCAGAGCGTGAGACCGGCCAGCGCCAGCAGCGGGTAAGGCATGAAAAATGCCAAAATCAGAATCCCCACGCCACCGCCAACCACCGAACCGGAAATCTGGCACAGGGCTTTTTCAATCACCAGCCCGCTTTCCGGACGGATCTGCAGAAAAACAGCGGACACTATCGCCCAGTATGGGCGATCAAGCTCCAGGTACATGGATACAAACAATGCCAGCGCCATGGATATCACGCCTTTCAGAGCGAATATCACCGTGCGCATGTTCGGCGTCAGAAGCTGGGCCAGCAGCGGATGGAGCGTCAAGTCTGCCACTTCGTTACTCTTCTTCCAGCTCTTTTTCCATATCTGTTTCCAGATAAATGGAAACCGTCATACCCGCACTGATATTCACATCGTCCGGGAGTGTGTCGAGCGTTATATCAACCGGAATTCGCTGGGCAAGGCGCACCCAGTTAAAGGCTTGCTCCACTTGGGGCAACATCTGGTTATCACTGCTGGTGTTTGAATCCGCAATACCACGGGCAATACTGACCACCTCGCCACTGAGCTTTTCTCCGCCAGAAAGCAGAGTAATCCGCGCCTTCTGCCCTACTCGCACCAACTGCAGCTTTGTTTCTTCAAAATACCCGGTCACGTAAAAGGAGTCACTTTTGATCAGCGATAACACCGGCGCGCCCCGGGACACGTAATTGCCCCGGCGCAGGGTAAGGTTGTTAACAATACCGCTCTCTGGAGCGAGCACTTTTGTCCGTTCCATATCGATCCAGGCTGTATCGAGTTCGGCTTGTGCCAGTTGGTAGCTTGCTTTGGCCGCCTCGGCGCGAATACGGTAAGCCTCCAGGCTTTCCTCGCTGACAGACTGGAGATCAGCCATGCGCTGGTGGCGTTCATACTGGTGCCTGGCCAGATCCCAACCTGTACGTTCCTGGGCGAGCCGCGCGTTGCTCTCCGCGAATTTCGCCTGATAACGCGTATCGTCAATGGTAAAAAGAGGGTCGCCTTTATTCACAGCCAGGTTATTTTTTACACTCAACCTGGTCACCCAACCGGAAACATCGGGAGCGATAGTAATGACGTCGGCCCGGATACGGCCATCACGGGTCCAGGGTGAATAGAGGTAGTGATCCCAGATCCAGGTCCCGGCAAAAACCGCAGCCGCCACAACCAGCAATGTCACTCCAATACGCGCCAGCTTTCCCATGTGAGTCCTTTAGTTCCCGAACAAATAAACAATAGCGGCCAGATAACAGACGAACATCGCCACGTCGAACCAGGCTTCCTTCCAGATATAGCGACGCAGCTCCAGGTGGTGCAGAACCAGTCGCGTAGCCGCCGCAAGAATAAACGCCAAAGGCACCAGCACCACTAACGGGCTGAACAGCATTCCACCAACACTCATCTCGTGAAGCATATCATCCTTACTATCAACCGTTGCCACCGCGATTCGCGGCCAAGTGTCTGATCATAGGCGCCGTATGGGCAATTCGCCAATTAGTATGTGCTAGAGTAACAGCTGTATTTATCACGCGAGTTTAGAAAGGATGTCGTCCGCAACTGTCTTCGCTGTCTTCGCCGCTGCCTTCATCGCACTGGCTGTTTTCTATCTGTTTTTCTATCGCACCTGGCGGCGGGACCGGGAACTGAAACAACCCTTCCCGGAGGTCTGGCGAAAGCACCTGCAGTCAGCCGTGCCCCTTTACTGCCAGCTTCCGACGCAGCTTAAAAAAACCCTGGAAAAACAGGTACAGCTGTTTCTCGCTGAAAAAGATTTCTATGGGTGCGATGGATTTGAGGTGAATGACCGCGTACGGGTCGCCATCGCCGGGCATGCTTGCCTTTTAACGGTGATGCGTTCGTATGCCGATTACGACGAGGTGCGCAGCATTCTTGTCTACCCCGATGTGTACCGGGTACAGACTCCGGAGCGCGACGGCATGGTGGTTAGCATCAGCAATCAGGTTCGGGCAGGTGAAGCATCATCAATGGGGCAAGTGGTATTGGCTTGGGCGGAATGCGAAAGCGGAGCCATGCAGGCGAAGAGCACACACAATGTAATCCTCCACGAATTTGCCCACCAGCTTGATTATCTGGATGGAAGCGCAGACGGAGCGCCACCCCTGAGCGGCGAACACGCCGAGGAGTGGCAACAGACCATGACCATAGCCTACGACAACCTCCGGCACTCTTTGAAGCACCAGCGCAAAAGCTGGCTCGACCCCTATGGCGCCACAAAACCCGCAGAATTCTTTGCGGTGCTGACAGAAACCTTCTATCAGCAACCGCAACATCTGAAAGAACAACAACCCGCAGTGTATAACCTGCTGCGCGACTTCTACAGAATAGATCCTGAAGAGCTGGCCCGAGGCTAACTCTCCTATCATTCCCGTTAACCTGTTAGGCCCAAGCTCTCAGAATCCTTCTCGATGCTACGATCCAGCAGCTCCAGATAGCCCGCTTTGGTTTTCAGCTTGGTCTGGGCGTGCGCTCTCATATTCAGTTTCCGGAACGCCTGAGCAAGCTCATTAGCGCGGTTCAGCAGCTGATCCGATGCCACCACTTCATCAAGGAAACCAGCCAACACGGCGCCCTCCGGGTTATAGATTTCGGCATTGATAACCGAACGGTAGAAGTGCGCAGGTGCCAAACGGTGCCGCGCAATTTCTATGCCCGCATGGTGCATGGTCATGCCGATGGCCACTTCATTGAGGCCAAGTTTGAAGTTGCCTTCAACACCAATCCGGTAGTCCACAGACAGCATGATAAACGCACCCTTGGCAATCGCGTGGCCGCTGCAGGCACCAATAACCGGAAACGGAAAAGCCGCCAGACGACGGGTGAGCTTTGAGCCTACCGTAACCAGCGCAGCTGCTTCATTCATGCCCTTTTGCATTTCTTTCAGGTCATAGCCACCGGAGAAAATGCCTGGCTGGCCGGTCAGGATAACCACGGCCTTGTCCTGTTCTGCGCGGTCAAGAGCCTGATTCAGCTCTTCAAACACATCGTGGCTCAGGGCGTTCGCTTTCCCGTTGTTAATAACGATCGTCGCGACGCCATCGTTTAGCGTGTAACTTACAAAGTCCGTCACCGGCATTTCCTCTTGGTGGGGTTAATTCTGATTTCGCAGAACTTTGCCAGCTTATGCGGGCCGTCACAAATCATTCTTCAGCAGATGCCGGTTTCTTTCGAGGCTTCTTGTGTGTGCGCTAGCGGCTTTTCATGAACGGCGCCGGAGCGACAACCTTAGCTGAGCGCTGAAACCTTTCTTTGAGGACAGTGGTATCAGATAGCTGTCACCATCCTGCTCGGCTTTGCTGCCGCCGCGCTCACTCCACTGTTCATCAGTGGTGACGTACCTAAGGTTCCAGCCGTCTCCGGCCGGCGTCATTTTCAACGTGAGCGTGTCCCGATAAAGGTACTCGCCTTCCACACGGTGCTCCGTCCACAATGCGCCATCAACAAAGTAATCCGTTGCGGAAACCGCAAGCTCAACGGTCATAACCATCGTTCGACCGCGCTCAACGGTGATTTTCGAACTATCAAGAAAGGTGGAGAACAGCATAGGAGAGCGAGCGGAATCCAACCCTGCCTGTCTTGGTCTCATCATCTCGTCAAACTTGCGCAGCACGGCACTGAAGGTTTCTCTGCGCCTTTCTGTCAACCGAAAACTGCGCGCTCCTCTGGGCGATACGGTGGCTTCAAAATAATAGGAGGCTCGGACCCGGCGGTCCTCTTTCTTCGCCTTCTCGACCGAAGGCGGCAGCGGCAGCGATTCCACATCCATCACACCGTCGACGCGCAAGTCGCCAAACAGAAACCGCACCATGTTCTGGTATCCGTCTTCCGAGTTAACGATGCCATAGGGGCCACTGTGGCTGCGGTACACGAAAGCCCTGGGCGCACGCTGAACCGTCGCGTTCTCGATGGCTACCAGCCCGTCACTCATCTTGCCAGCAAGCCACCTTGATACCCCTTTGGCCGCACCATAGTCCTGCTGATTGGTCCCGACCAGGCAGAAAAACCGATCCGGGTCGAATTTGCCATCCAGAGAATCCACTCTTTCCGGGCTGCCGTCTAACCCCAGGTAGCCTGCCATGGTTTCACGATTAAAATTATTGATATCCCAGAGCCCGAGGAACGCAGGTACATTAATCCCGGCCATCTCTATGCCGTTGTGTGGCGTGGCATAGGTAAACACCTTATCCACCATTTTGCGTATTGGCGGGGTGCTGATTCCGTCATTCTGCAACAGGCTCCGGCACACGAGGCCTCCCATTGAATGCGCGACAAGATGCACACGAAATTCCGCCAGAAGCTCCTCATCATCGCCGCACAAATGTTGTTGGACATTCAAAATCAAATCGCGAAGCTGCAGCGCCGCTGCAGGTATAGAGAGAGGCTTGCCATCACCGAAATCCCTGTCCGCCTGATCGTAATAACGGTAGATAATGACGGTTTTATTGGTAATATCCCGGTCGATATCTGCACCATCGGAGAAGGCATCTGTATAGCCGTAATCCTTCATCAGGCGCATCATTGGTGATTCGAACACCTGCTTGTAAATTGTTCCATCCCAGGATTGGCGAACCTTCGTCGCGCCCAGATTAAAGCCCATGTAGGGCATGGATACGGTGTCGGCAATTTCACTGGCGGTCATGGCGTAGCCACGAACGTAAATGATGGGATGGAGCTGGCTCATGAGGCATGCTTCCTTTCAGGCTGATCCTGCCTGTGGGCATGCGATATCCGTTCCGGAGAACGCTTTATGGGGAAATCGTCGGTACTTGCGGAGCGCCGGCTCAGGCAGGCTTAGCAAAAGTGTAAAGAAGGCCGACGAGCAAAGCGCCTTCTTACCCACTCTCCGCAATAATCAGAAGAAGTAATACCGGATCATTTGCGCCACGATCAACAAGGCCACCAACGGAAAGATGAATCGCGTGAGGTTGCCATAACCGCGCGTTTCACCTTTCGGGGCATATTTTTCAACCAACGGCAGAATAACGATCAGCGCCACAAACAAAATGACGAGAATGATCAACAGTGTTTCCATAACGAAACTCCCTGCATGCCGGCTTTCGTGCTCGCCGGGCATGAACATGCATTTTTTGCCCGCGACTTATCCCGAAAATCTGTGGATAACTTTGTTAAAAGGCGCGGGACAAGTAACCTCGAGCCAGTTAAAACGGGCGTTCTACAAACATGACCGTTAACTGACCAGGTCATTTCCTGTTCAGTGATTTTCCTGTAGCCACTGGTCGATCTGGCCCTGATTCATCGCACCGCTCTGGCGAGCCAGCTCACGGCCATTACGGAACAGAATCAGTGTCGGGATACTGCGAATACTGTATTGCCCTGCCTGCCCGGGGTGTTCTTCGGTATTGAGCTTGGCAAAACGCACCTTTCCCTGCCAACCGCGAGCCGCCTGTTCAAATTGGGGCGCCATCGCTTTGCAGGGGCCACACCAGCTTGCCCAGAAGTCCACCAATACAGGCAAATCGCTGCGGCCTGTGTGAGCAGCAAAGCTCTGCCCCGTAAGCTCAAGCACTCTATCTGGCCACAAGGGTTGCTTGCAGGCACCGCAATTCCCACAGGCTGCCAGGCGAGCCGCCGGCACACGGTTTGTCTTGTCGCAATGGGGGCAAACTACATGTTTAACATCGTCACTCATGGATTCACCTCACAGCACTGTTAATTGACCACTCTAGAAATTGGACAACTCATCTTGCAGGTCTTTTTTCAACTCGTCCGCTTCGGTTATCCACACGGTTTTATCAAGGCCGGGAAAGACTCCCACCTGCAGCCCGTCTTTTGAAAGACCCGGCACCCATTTCTTGAAGAAATCCGGCAGCGAGATGCTTTTCGGGGTCAAACTGTCCGAACCCTTGGCGTACGCGGTGGCGAACTCCGAGCTGGGCCAGACCGGCAAGTGCGCTACCCCGTCGTCTTCCGAGACGATGGACAGGAAGCGACTCTCCGAATTTACGAGTATCCAGATCTCCCGTTCCTCCAACACTTCGCTTAAAAAGTAGTCGTATCGCTCTTCGCCGCTCGACTCGAGCACACTCGTTAACTGCTCATCACTCATAATCTGCTTCTCTGTTTAATAAAATGAGGCATATGACGCCTGAATACTGGCACGCTGCGCTTTTCGATACATCCAGGCAAGGCCCAACAACAGGGCGAGACCCATCCCCATAAAGGCCGCAACCCGCCAAAACCCTTGCAGGCGGGCCATATCAATCAGGAAAATTTTTCCGATAACGACGCCAAGCAAAGCCATGCCCGCCTTATACAAGATGATATGGGCATTTTTCGCAGAATAAACCGTGGCGTAAATAATGACAGCGCTAGCCAATACTGCTCCTCAAGGCAAGAACCAGAGTGTTCCACGCCCGAAAACCTAGAACGGAGCCCACAGGTATGAACAGTGCGAGGCCCACGCCAAGAAGAATCAGTATTGCTTCCAAATCTCTTTTCCCTTTCCCTTTTCCTTTTTCAAGAATCCCGTCAGATGCGGCGTGAGCCGCCGGTGCAGCGTGCAGTCTATCTTCTCCGCAGCAATAGCTCACCCGTAAAGGACACTACACAAAAGAAGCACTTTACGTTAAGGTCAACTTTGCATAGTTTGACCCGGTTTTACCCAAACCGAAAAAGGCTGGCAACAGGAGCCTCATCGCAACACCGGCAGGGTTGCATAAAGCGTTCTATACTCTGGCAAACCACCTGCAGATAGAACAAGGCTCCGGAAACTAACGAGGCCCTCACAAGGGGCATTCTGTTCCTCAAGCCATCACCCCAGGAAGAGGATTATGACAACAACAAAGTCCAAAACCGTTTATACCCCTGTTTTTACAGACGGTGCGGAATACCGCATTCCGACGTTTAAACTTCTGAAGCAGGACGGCTCGCTCTATAAAGGCGGCAAAGCCCCTGATATCGACAAAGAAAAAGCTCTGCGCATCTACCACGCGATGGTCACAACCCGCGTTCTGGATGAGCGCATGCTTGGCGCCCAACGCCAGGGCCGCCTGAGTTTCTACATGCAGTGTACTGGCGAGGAGGCTGCCATTATTGGCAGTACTGCTGCGCTGGATGACGCCGACATGATCATGGCCCAATACCGCGAGCAGGGCTCGCTGGCTTATCGCGGCTTCACCATTGACGAGTTCATGAACCAGCTGTTCGGCAATGAACTGGACTACGGCAAAGGCCGCCAGATGCCGGTTCACTATGGTTCCAGCAAACTCAACTACATGACCATCTCATCGCCGTTAGCCACGCAAATTCCCCAGGCTACCGGCTATGCCTATGGCCAGAAAATGGCCGGTGACGGGCACTGCACCATTGTCTATTTCGGTGAAGGCGCAGCCTCGGAAGGCGATTTCCACGCCGGCCTGAACATGGCCACCGTGCATCGCGTGCCCGCTATTTTCTTCTGCCGCAACAATGGCTATGCCATTTCCACCCCCGCGAATGAACAGTTTGCTGCGGATGGCATAGCACCCCGGGGCTTTGGCTACAAAATGGACACCATCCGGGTAGACGGTAACGACCTTCTGGCCGTTTACCAGGCCACCGAAGCCGCCCGCAAACTGGCGGTGGAGGAGAACCGCCCGGTTCTGATCGAAGCGATGACCTATCGCCTGGCTGCACATTCTTCATCCGACGACCCTTCTGGCTATCGCAGCAAGGACGAAGAGGCCGTGTGGCGTGAAAAAGACCCCATCCTGCGCATGCAAAACTGGCTCACGAAGAAAAAATGGTGGAGCGACGCTGAAGAGAAAGAGTTGCAGGAACGCCTGCGCCGTGAAGTGCTTGAAACCATGAAGCGCGCCCAGAAGCTCCCACCACCCCCGCTGGAAACCCTGATAACGGACGTTTACGACGAAGTGCCTCCGTTGCTGAACGCGCAGTTTGAAAAACTCAAAGCACACATTCGCAAATATCCGGATGAGTATCCCAAGTCGGCTGCTCACGTTCAGGGAGGGGCATAACATGGCCAAGATGAACATGCTGCAAGCCATCAACGATGCGCTTGATATCGCGATGGCTGCCAACGACCGGGTTCTGTGCTTTGGTGAGGATGTGGGTATTTTTGGTGGCGTATTCCGCGCCACCAGCAATCTGCAACAGAAGTACGGCAAAGATCGCTGCTTCAACACACCGCTGGTAGAACAGGGCATTATCGGTTTCGCCAACGGGCTGGCAGCTCAGGGTTCCTTCCCGGTGGCCGAAATCCAGTTTGCAGACTACATATTCCCGGCCTTCGACCAGATTGTTAACGAGTCAGCGAAATTCCGCTACCGCTCGGGCAACCTGTTCGATGTGGGCGGCTTAACCATCCGAACGCCCTACGGCGGTGGTATAGCCGGTGGCCTTTACCACTCCCAATCTCCGGAAGCCTATTTCGCCCACACACCGGGCCTGAAAGTTGTGGTGCCGCGCAACCCTCATCAGGCCAAAGGCCTATTGCTGGCTTCCATCAACGATCCGAACCCTACTCTGTTCTTTGAGCCAAAACGCCTGTACCGGGCCTCTGTTGGCGAGGTGCCGGAAGGCGAATACGAGTTGCCCATAGGCGAAGCCGAAGTCTTGAAGGAAGGCACCGATGTGACCGTGCTGGGCTGGGGCGCTCAGATGGAAGTCATCGACAAAGCCGTCGAGATGGCAGAAAAAGAAGGCTTCTCCTGCGAGGTCATTGACCTGCGCACAATCCTGCCCTGGGACGTGGAAACCGTCGCCGAATCGGTGTTGAAAACCGGGCGGCTGGTAATCACCCACGAAGCACCCCTGACGGGCGGCTTTGCCGGCGAGATAGCCGCCACTATCCAGGAACGCTGCTTCCTCTATCTGGAATCACCGATCGCACGGGTCGCCGGGATGGACACACCCTTCCCGCTGGTGCTTGAGAAAGAGCACTTCCCCAATCACCTGAAGGTCTATGAGGCCATTCGGGAAAGCGTCGAATTCTAGACTGATATCAGGACAGGAGAACAGTTATGAGTGATTTTATACTGCCCGATATCGGCGAAGGTATCGTGGAATGTGAACTGGTCAAATGGCTGGTGAGTGAAGGTGATCTGATCGAAGAAGATCAGCCGGTCGCAGAAGTTATGACCGACAAGGCCCTGGTAGAAATTCCCGCGCCTTACAAGGGCCGGGTAACCCGCCTGTACTGGAAAGAAGGCGACATAGCCAAGGTGCACGCACCGCTGTTTGAACTGGTTGATGAAAGCGGTGAGGGCGAGGGTGAACCGGCCAAAGCCAGTGACGACGGCAAAAGCGCTGAGCCAGAGGCAAAGCAGGCGGAGCCGAAGAAAAGCCCTGACCGCGCAGAAACGGTCGCCTCAGCAGCCCCGTCGGCGCGGCAAGACGGGGAGCGAACTCCCGCCAGCCCCGCTGTGCGCCGCTTGATTCGCGAGAACGAACTGGCTCTGGAGAATATCCAGGGCTCAGGCAAAGATGGCCGCGTCCTCAAGGCCGATGTGCTGACCCATTTGGAGCAGCCTGCCTCTGGCGGTTCATCCGCCTCAGCAGGCAGAGCACAGAGACCTGAAGCGCAAAATCAGGAAGTCCGCATCGAGCCGATCAAAGGCATGCAGGCCGTTATGGCCAAGCGCATGGTGGCTTCCGCAACCAACATTCCGCACTTCATCTTCAGTGAAGACATTGATGTCACCGAATTGCTGAGCCTGCGCCAGCAACTCAAGCCCGAAGCCGAAGCCCGGGGCTCTCGCCTCACGCTGATGCCATTCATTATGAAAGCCATCGCACTCGCGGTGCGCGAATATCCGGTACTCAACAGCCAGCTCAACGAGGATGTCACCGAGATCCACTACCAGCCTCAGTGCAACGTCGGCATGGCCGTGGACAGCAAAATCGGACTGCTTGTGCCGAACGTGAAAAACGTGGGCCAGCTTACCCTGCTGGAGATTGCCGACGAGGTAACCCGGCTGACCGAAGCGGCACGGGAAGGCCGGGTAAGCCAGGCGGATCTCAAAGGCGGCACCATTACCATTTCCAACATTGGCGCACTGGGAGGCACCTACGCCGCACCCATCATCAATGCTCCGGAAGTGGCTATTGTGGCTCTGGGGCGCACCCAGAAGCTGCCGCGTTTTGATGCGAATGGGCAGGTGGCAGAGCGCGCGATCATGACAATCAGCTGGGCGGGCGATCACCGCATTATTGATGGCGGCACCATTGCCCGATTCAATAATCTGTGGAAGAGCTATCTGGAATCACCGCAATCCATGCTCCTCCACATGGGCTGACCGCAATGGCGCCACCAGACCCGTCATCGCAGATGCCGCAACCGGCACAGCTGCAGCAATTCTACATCCCGGAAGAGCAGTCTGTTTACCTGCTCAGCCACGACGATGCGAGAAAGCTGAAAGACTGGGTTGAGCTATGCACAACCCAGCTCAGGCAGATGGGCTACGCCGACATCTCAATGATCGGAAAGGGCGCCTACGGTTTTGTGTTTGCCGGCAGGCTGCCTCTGGAGGGTGCGCGCGATCTTGACCATGTGTTCAAGTTCACCCGTATCACCCTGCCCCAGCACCTGCACGACCGGCTGGAAGACGAAGCTTATATTCTGGAACAGGTAGACCACCCCCGGGTGCCCGGCCTGGTCGCCTTCCACCGCGCCGGCAGCCAGCCTATTCTGGTCATGGAGCGGGCACCCGGCTTTAACCTGGAAGAAGTGTCCCTCCAGCAAGGCCGGCTGAGCCCGCGCCTGATTATCCGAATCGCCGATCAGTTAGCCGATATCCTGCGCAATCTGCGGCGTGAATCCGATAGCGGACAACGCCCCATCGTGCACGGTGATATCAAACCGTCCAATCTGGTGTTTGATGCAAAGACCGAGAATATTGCGCTGATCGATTGGGGCTCCTCGGTATTTGCCCAGCTGGACGCCAACCAGCAGTTCCTCAGCCCCAGCGTGATGGAGCTGATGTCCGACAACCTGCAGCAGACCAACGCACGCCTGGGCGATGTTTATTTTATTGGCGAAGAGCAATTGTATGGCGGCTTGTCATCCCCAAGATTTGACGAGCAAGGTGCGGCAGCCACTCTTTATGCGCTGGCTTCCGGGCAGTCCTGCCGTTTTGGCCACCTGGCCATACCCGCCACATCTCTTGGCTTACCCATGGAATTTGCCCGCATG
The DNA here is from genome assembly GCA_018066865.1 of Marinobacter sp. Classification (GTDB taxonomy): domain Bacteria; phylum Pseudomonadota; class Gammaproteobacteria; order Pseudomonadales; family Oleiphilaceae; genus Marinobacter. The sequence goes on from JAGPVT010000166.1 coordinate 52,205, forward strand.
CTGGATGGCATGCTGGATCCTGATCCCGCACTGCGCATGCAGGCCGGCGACCATTATCTGAAAGAGATGCCGCGCATGGGTCGTACGGTGATGATCGACCTGCCAGAACCCGCACCCATACCTCTCGTGCCCATCTGGACGCGAGTCTCCGAGCGGGAAATCGACACCGTGGTATACAGTTCCCGAAAATCTTTTCTGCGACAGGAAGGCGCGCCCGAAACCCTGAACGACGTCAACGACGTGCAACTAGATCGCTACTACAAGAACTTCATGCAGGGCATGGGAGAAACCGAGAAAGCCTTCCTCGCCGGCGTCAGCCGGCTTGGCCGTTATCCGGTAGAAGGCGGGCTCGCTGTGCGCTGGGAGCCTGATGGTATCTACGTGGATACCTCTTTGAACCTGCACGACCCGGAACTTAAAAACGCCTTCACCACGGCCGTAAACAACATGGTCAATCTGGCTCAGGCCATCTATCGCCAGGGCATCTTCAAAAGCTGCCTGTTCAACGCCCGGGACACCCTGCACATCGAGCGCGATGAGCCCGAGCAGCCGTTCATTGCGCCACCCGAGATGCGACTGCCCTATCAAGTGAGCTCGGCGCCGGAAGTGGAAGACCGTTCACGGGTGCACTCTTACTTTGAGGACGGGCCGGACCCGGAGGAGTTTCTGGTACTGCCACAAACCATCATCAAATCCCTGGAAGCGCTCAACACCATTCACCACACCGGCATGATTATCTTCGAAGCCCTGCCCCGGCATCTCAAAATCCACAGCCAGTACCGCCTGCTGGATCCGGAAAAGGAAGACGAATTTCGACAGCGGCTGGACGAAATCCTGGCTGCTGTAGATCAGATTACCGGGCTGGGTGTGTCTGGCTTTATGAAAATGCCCTACAAAGACACCCGGTTCTTCCCGCACATCGAACGGCTGCCGGAGCGCTATTACCCCAGAAATCCCAGGCACGAAGCTGCGGAGGCAAGCTAGGCTCCGGGCAATCATCTTATCTGCTTCGCAAACACGTCCGATTGGTTTACGATGCGCCGCCATACCGTGTTTCCGCTAAAACTTTCAGGCTGCCATGTCCTCTAATTATCTGTATACCGACCTGTCTGGCTATTACGACCTGATGTGTGCAGACATCAACTACCATGCGCAAAGCTACGGCGTTCAGAGGCTGCACCAGCTTTTCGGCAATGATGGACGGACGCACCTGGACCTGGCCTGCGGAACCGGCCCTCATATTCGCCACTTTATTGATTTCGGGTACCAAAGCAGCGGCCTGGACATAAACCAGCCCATGCTTGAGCAGGCGAAAGCCCGTTGCCCGGAAGCGCAGTTTTCATTAGGGGATATGTGCGATTTTCAGGTTGATGAACCTCTGGATATAATCACCTGCTTCCTGTACTCCATCCACTACAGCGACGGCATTGAAAAGCTGAAGCAATGCATTACCAGCGCACATCGCGCACTAAAACCTGGCGGCGTGTTTTGCTTTAACTCTGTTGATAAAAACAGAATAGATAACAACCTGTTTGAGAGGCACGCCGCAACACAAGGGAACAGCTTCTTCACTTTCAGCTCCGCATGGAACTACTGTGGCGAGGGCGAGAAGCAATCTCTCAAACTCAGTATCACGAAAATGACCGAAGGCGTCACGCAATCCTGGGATGACGAACATCCTATGGTGGCTTTGAGTTTTGAAGAACTGACAAAAATCCTGCAGCCCTGTTTTGACGTCCATATCCTTGAGCACGACTATGAAAAGATCGTCCCCTGGGACAAGGCATCAGGAAACGCGATCTTCGTATGCGTGAAAGCATAGCCTCACCACTGGATTTTCCGGACCAGCACTGGTAACTTTCCGAACAGATTTATCACCAGATAAACATACCTTCAAGGATTGAAGATATGCCTCAGGCAAACGGATTGCAGTTCACCGCGCGTGTCGGTGAACTTCCCTCGGATATGTTCTCTGTCGTCAGCTTTGCACTGACCGAAGGCCTCTCGCAGCTTTTTCATGGCCGCCTGATCATGGCCAGCACAGATCCCGGCATTCAGGCGTCTGACGTACTGGAACAGCCGGTCGATCTGATGGTTTGGCAGGACGGCGCCCCCCTTCGCCGTTTTACCGGCGTGGTGAACGAATTTGCCCGGGGCGACACAGGCCACCGTCGCACTCGCTACGAGCTCATCATTCAGCCACCGTTGTGGCGCTTGGGGCTGATGCACAACAGCCGCATCTTCCAGACCCAAACCACTGACACCATCGTGCGCACCCTGCTGGAAGAGCGGGGTATTGTGGATTCGGTGTTTGATCTCAAGCGTACTCCCCAGGAGCGGGAGTACTGCGTACAGCACCGGGAAAGCGACCTGGCGTTTATTGAGCGACTGGCCGCAGAGGAAGGCTGGCACTACCGTTACCAGCACGGCAGCGTAGACGGGAACGAACAGCCCGGCTTGATCCTTGCCGACCATCACGGCGACGCACCAAGGTTGGAAGCTGCCGAATACAACGGCAAAGCCGGCGGCAGCACCCAACAGCCTGCCGTGTTCCGCTTCCGCTACGAAGAACGAGTTCGTGCCGCCGTCGTAGCCACGAAGGACTACACCTTCAAAAACCCGGCCTATGCGCTGATGCACGAACAAAGCGCAGCCAGCGCCAATCAACGACAGGATTACCAACACTTCGATTACCCGGGCCGATTCAAAGCCGACGCCAGCGGCCAGCCATTCACAGAAGCTCGATTAGACGCCCTCAGAAACGACGCCAACACCGCCAACGGCGAAAGCAACCGCCCGGATTTCACCTGCGGTGCGAAAGTGGAACTCACCCACCACGACAGCGCCAGGCTAAACCGCGACTGGTTGTTAACTGCCATCACCCACGTGGGCGAGCAACCCCAAGCACTGACAGAAGAAGGCGGCGCTGGGCCGACCACTTATCACAACCTGTTCAACGCTGTTCCAGCTAATAAAACCTGGCGACCACTGTGCGATCACCGCCCACTGATGGATGGCCCGCAAATTGCCACGGTTACCGGCCCCGAAGGCGAAGAAATCCACTGCGATGAATACGGCCGGGTAAAGGTGCGCTTCCCGTGGGATAGGCGCCAGCGGCCAAATGAGGTAGAGAGCAGCGAAAATAATGAACACAGCAGCGCTTGGCTACGCGTCAGCCAAGGCTGGGCCGGCGGGCGATATGGTTTCATGGCGCTTCCAAGAATCGGCCACGAAGTGATCGTTTCCTTCCTGGACGGCGACCCGGATCAACCCATTATTACGGGCAGAACGCACCACGCCACCAACACACCGCCCTACTCCTTGCCCGAGCACAAAACCCGAACCACCTTGAAAACCCAGACCCACAAGGGTGAAGGCAGCAACGAGCTACGTTTCGAGGACGAAGCAGATAAAGAGCAAATCTACATCCACGCTCAAAAAGACCTGGACGTGCTTACCGAGAACAACCGTACCGAAGTCATCAAAAACGACAGCCACCTGACCGTTGAGAATGACCGCTTCAGCCAGGTTAAAAACAACGACCACACAACCGTAGATGGCGAACAACGGGAAAAGATCGGCGGCGACTACAGCCTCACAGTGAACGGCAGCCACCACAGCAAATTCGGCAAAGGCCAGCTCATCGAAGCCGGCAATGAAATCCACCATAAAGCGGGTATGAAGATAGTTATCGAAACTGGTGCGGAAGTGACCCTGAAAGCCGGTGGCAGCTTTGTGAAGGTGGATTCGAGTGGCGTAACCGTTTCAGGGCCGGTGGTGCGAATGAATTCGGGAGGTGGGGCTGGGGGTGGCACCGCTGCAGCTTTGACGACCCCGGACCTGCCGCATGCCATGACTGCAGTCGGAGAAAAGACGGCTCCGGGCGGATTGGCTGATGTGGGGCAGCGCGCGGACGCAGCCTCAGTCGCTACAAATGCAACGGGTTTCGCCGCCGCCTCGGCGGCGACTGCCACTGTAAAAGCAACACTGGCGCCAACAAAAACCGTACTAAAAGAGGCTGCCAATGCTGTCAGCCTGACCGCTTCCGACTGTGAGTTTGATGAACGTGGGCGCTGCAAATTACATCAACACGATTCAAGTAATGTAAGCCAATCAACAGTCAAAACGAGTACAACCAGCACCTCAAAACCGAGCAGCGCAGGCAGCAAAGAAGACACAACAGATCACGCTGAGCCAGGGTTTCACGTTGTTCGAAAGGTCATGAGCAAAAATGCTTTGCTGCAAAGCTTGTATGGCGACACCTCTGCCAAGCCGGACAGTTTTGACCGCCTGAACCCCAACATCAGCGAACGGCTTCTGCCAGGTGAAATGATAATACTCGGTGATCCAAATATGTTGGAGTGCACCCAGAACGAAGCTGATTTGATGAATGTTGCCAGTCAGGTTAATGAGAGAGTGCAAACGCTGGGCGAGGAAGAAGCTCAATTTCTAATCGATCATTATGATTTGCTGGAAACACTGACTTCAAGTGC
>JAGPVT010000071.1 GCA_018066865.1 Marinobacter sp.
GCGCCCCGGCGAAGGCACACCAAGGCATACGTTGGATCTGATTTTACTTTGTCACGTGCTCGCTCTAATTCTCGGTGGGCATTCGCGACCAGCTTCGTTTCCCTTGGGGAGGCACTGGCCCCTTCAACAAATGAAGTTACCTGCTCGGTGTTCCTTTCTCGAACAGCCTCTAGGGCCTGATTAATGGTATGAATAAACTCGATTCGAGATTCGGCGACTATACCAGCCAGAAGAGTATCTAGATTTGGTCCGGATGCATCAAAGAGGGCATTTGCTATTGTCTTTTTCGTGTGCTGAGTTGGAGCAAGATCGTAAATAATTGCCTCAAGCACTGGAATCGTCGCTACAGTCCCTTTGTCACAAATTGCTTCAGCTATCGCCCGTCTAGCAGGTTCAGCATCGTCCTCAGCGGTTTTGTACAAAATTTCAACGAGTTGATCTTCAATGGCCGGATCAGGGAAGCCTCCCTGGTAGAGAGCTAATAGCGCCCATCGGTCCTGAAACAACTGCTCTCTAGCAAGTTCATAAAGGTGTGCATCTCTAACTTTAATTAGCAAACGAACCAAATCATCTGTTAAAACATAGTCGCCTGATTGCAGGCGATCTTTAATAATTTCTGCCGCATCGTCTAGGGCCTCGTCTCTCTCTAAGAGTTCACGGATACACTCGGACAAACCTAATGGGTCAACCCGCTGAAGTCTTTGTAAAATCGCATTGGCTTGTGGTGACATGGCCCTTAACTCTTCGAGATGTTCTATTTCCAACAGGTATTTTCAACGGTCTACGGCAGGACAAAGAATTGAGCGTCTCGTGATCACTGAAAAGCGTTGAAACTTCAATCCGCCAACGACCAGATAAAACAACAGTTTAGCTACGTTTTAGTCACTCCGCCATGTAACCATTTGCATTTAATGAATGGACAGAGGCTAGTTGCTTTAAGTTGGTCCAGCTAAAAATTCCAGAACTTGCTCCCTAGGAAATCTTAGGGGCCGGTTTCGAATCTCACCTTAACTTGGTAACTTTAGGTTTTATTCCTTCTTTATTTGGGTATAAAGCGCTTAAATTCAACGAGCTACCACCGCCAGATATCCTGAGATCGGATATCAGTCTCGAATTGGACTGACACTTCGGGCGAAAAGCCCCTCTTCCTGAAAACCTTTGACCTATGAGTTGGTCATAGGTTTTATTGTCACTCCGGTTTTACATTCTGGGCGATCCAGTTTCGGTTATAGCCGCTTTGATGTGGGTCACCCATACCAAAGCTCGTTTAAATTTGGCGGGCACTACTGAATATGAAAGTTAAAGAACTTGCTACCTCTGCGGGTGTGAACCCGGACACTGTGCGTTTTTACACACGTGAGGGATTGCTTAAACCGTCTCGGAACCCCGATAACAACTACCAGCATTACGACGCTGAGGATCTTCGGCGGCTGCGTTTTGCCCGCAAGGCCCGTCAGTTGGGGTTTTCATTGATCGAGGTTCGTCAGATTCTGGATCAGGCAGATGACCATCACTCGCCCTGCCCTTTGGTTCGGGATGTATTCCAGCAACGGCTGGCAGAGGTGGAGCGAGAGATTAACGAGTTACAGCAACTGCATAAGCGGATGAAGACGGCACTGGCCGCCTGGCAGAATATGCCGGACGGTACGCCGGATGGTCATACCATTTGCCGTTTGATTGAACATTGGGATGATAACACTCCCGATAAGCAGGTTGAGGAGTAAATCACTATGAGCGAAGCACCTGTGTTACAGACCACTCTCAGTATTTCTGGCGCCACCTGTCAGGGATGCGCGAAGAAAATCCGCAACGCTCTGGAGCCTCTGACCGGTGATGCTGGTCTGGTGGAAGTTAATCTGGAAGATCAGACCGTAGCGCTGCCCGAAGATATTGATGCCACCGAAGCGGCCAGGATTGTGACCGAGACCGGGTATCCGGCGGAACCGGTGGCTGAGGCTGAGAAGCCCGCCAGTTGCTGTTCTTCCAAATCTGGAAAAGCAGACGCTATCGCTGATACAACATCAGTTCAAGCGACGGATGAGGGCGAACAGGCCGAGGTTCCAGAGAACAAACCTGAAAAAGCGGCAGCACCGGCTCCAGAGGACGATGAGGTGCATCTGGCGGTAACTGGCGCCACCTGTGCTTCCTGTGTGAATACCATTGAGAAGGCATTGAAGTCGGTGCCGGGCGTGACCCATGCCCATATGAATCTTGCGGACAATACTGCTACGGCCACCGGGGTGTCCGATCCGCAAGCTCTGATCAAGGCGGTAGAAAGCTCCGGTTACGGCGCCAGTGTAATTGAAGATGCAGACGCCGCAGACGATCAGAAGCAGGAAGAGGACAAAAAACGGTACAAGACCCTGCTGGTGAAGATGGCTATCAGTCTCGGCTTGGGCGTTGGCCTCATGGTCTGGGGCATAGGTTTTGGTTCCATGACGATAACCGAAGCGAATCAGGGCATCTGGTTTGGCCTGGGCATGCTGACGCTGGTGGTTATGGCCGGTACTGGCGGGCATTTTTTCACCGGTGCCTGGAAGGCTTTCCGGCACCACAACGCCAATATGGATACATTGATTGCATTGGGCACAGGTACCGCGTGGCTGTATTCCATAACGGTGGTGAGTATTCCCGAAGCCTTGCCGGAGATGGCGCGACATGTGTATTTTGAAGCCTCGGCCATGATCATCGGCCTGATCAATCTGGGTCAGGCGCTGGAACTCCGGGCTAAAGGCAAAACATCCGAGGCGGTTCGCCGGCTTCTGGATCTGCGAGCGAAAACCGCCCGGGTTATCCGAGATGGGCAGGAGCGGGATATTCCGGTAGAAGATGTTCGCAAAGGCGATCACATTCGCGTTCGCCCCGGCGAGAATTTGCCGGTCGACGGGCGGGTCGTTGAGGGCAGCACCCGTATCGACGAAAGCATGCTCACCGGCGAGCCCATGCCGGTGAGTAAAGCGGTGGATGACGAGGTTTCCGCCGGTACGCTGAATACCCACGGCGCGATTGTTTACGAAGCAACACGGGTGGGCAGCGAAACCGCATTGGCCCAGATTATCCACCTGGTGAAAAAGGCTCAAGGCTCAAAACCCGCCATTGGACGGCTGGCTGACAAAATATCGTCGGTATTTGTGCCCAGTGTCATGCTCATTGCCGTGGCCGCAGCACTGGTCTGGTACAACGTGGGGCCGGAGCCTGCCGTTGTGCATATGATAATCGCAGCGACCACGGTTCTGATCATTGCATGCCCCTGTGCCCTGGGCCTGGCTACACCCATGTCGGTAATGGTGGGTGTTGGCAAGGCGGCGGAATACGGCGCCCTGATTCGCCAAGGCGATGCCCTGCAAACCGCGGGCAAGCTGGATCTGGTGATTCTCGACAAAACCGGTACCATTACCGAAGGCCACCCGGCGGTGACCAGCGTGCAGGCGATATATGGCGATGAGCAACAGTTGCTCGCACTGGCCGCAGGTTTGGAGCAGCATTCCGAGCATCCGCTGGCGGAAGCTATCGTTAATAAAGCCAAAGAACAAAGCGCACAGCCCCTGAGCGTCACGGACTTCGAAGCATTGAATGGCAAAGGCGTGACAGGTCAGTTTGAGGGCGAACCGGTTCGCCTCGGCAACCGCCGCTGGCTGGAAGCCGAGGGCATTTCGCTTGATGGCTTGGTCGATGCTGAAAAAGCCATTACCGAGCAGGCTGGCACACCACTGTTTCTCGCCCGTGGCACAGAATTGCTGGGCGTTATGGGCGTTGCCGATGCCATCAAAGCGGATTCGGAGGCCGCCATCCGGCGCCTGCACGATGCCGGCATCCGGGTAATGATGGTTACCGGTGATATAGACGCCACCGCCAAAGCCATTGCCGCAAAAATCGGCATCGACGATTACCGTGCGGAGGTCCTGCCGGAAGACAAGGCCGACGTAGTGAACGAAATGCGCGGCAAAGGCTACACCGTCGCCATGGTAGGTGATGGCATCAACGACGCACCGGCGCTGGCCGCAGCCGATGTGGGCTTCGCCATAGGCACCGGCACCGACGTCGCCATCGAAAGCGCCGCCATCACCCTGATGCGCGGTTCCCTGCACGGCGTGCCAGATGCCATCGAAATCTCCCGGGCAACCGTGACGAACATTCACCAGAACCTTTTTGGTGCCTTCATTTACAACACCCTGGGCATTCCCATTGCCGCAGGCCTGCTGTATCCAATCTGGGGTATATTGATGAGCCCGATTCTTGCCGGCGCCGCCATGTCGCTGTCTTCGGTTACCGTTGTTACCAACGCCAACCGACTGCGCCTGTTCAAATCCAGTCACAAGCCGGCTCAATCGCCAAACCAAAGCCAACAACCGAAATGGGAGCGGAACTGATGGAAACAATACTGGTCAATGCCGGTGGGCTTGTTCTGATGGCCGCAACCGTCTGGTGGTTCTGGCTTTCATCATCGGATAACGATGCACCTGCGCAAGATCACAGCCATCACTGAACACGACATTAAAGAGAGAAAAACCATGAAAAAACAGATTCTCGGAATGACCCTGGTCGCCACCCTTGGCTTTAGCACCCCACTTTTGGCAGCGGGCGCTGCACAAAACATCCACGTGTACAAGTCGCCCACATGCGGCTGCTGCACAGACTGGGTCGACCACCTGGAAAACAACGGTTTTGAAGTGGAAGTCACCGAGACCCACGACATGAACCGAGTCAAAATGGAAGCGGGCCTTAGCCCCAACCTCGCAAGCTGCCACACCGCTTTCGTGGGTGACTATGTCATCGAAGGCCATGTGCCCGCTGACGATATTCACCGGCTGATCGCCGACGCTCCGAAAGCCAGAGGCCTTGCCGTTCCTGGCATGCCCGCCGGCTCACCGGGTATGGAAATGGGCGACCGCAAAGATCATTATCAGGTACTGATGTTTAACGCCAACGGCCAGACCAAAGTGTATTCCGAGCACAACTAGCCGGCAGACAATGGCCTGCCCAGACTGACCTTCGCATGAAGCGCAGATCAGTACCGGTGCGATAGAAGCACCGGTACTGATCTGTAACAGGTTCTCATGCTTTTCTGACATTATTTTCTACACACCCACCAGCCTGTGCTCTATGATTGCTCCCGATCCCCCGGAAAACGGAGACGGAAGTTTTTGAGCCTTAAATCCCGGTTTCTCAGCATTGCCGCCGCCCTGATCGTTATCGCTGCAGGTGCTTCATGGTTAGCTTACCAAAAGCTTTCCGAAGACCTCATCGAACGCTGGGGACGTCAGGTCGCTGAGATACAGGTGCGTTATGACAGCGCCCGCCTCCTGCAATCCCTGGAGCGCGAGATCGGCCTCGCCCGTCAGATGGCAGACTCCACTGCGCTGATCAACTGGGCTGCCGACACTGGCGACCAGGCCCTCGAAGATGACGCTATTCGCGAAATGGAAAGCTTCCGCGCCAACTTTCGCGACAGCAGCTATTTTGTCGCGCTCAGAGAAAATGGACGGTATTACTTCAATAACGAAAAAAATGAGTTTGCCGGGAAGCAATTCCGTTACATTCTGAGCCCTGAAAAGCCTGATGACGCCTGGTTTTACAAGCTGATAGAAGAGGGCCGTGACTTTCACCTGAACGTGAATCCGGATACGGAGCTGGGCGTTACCAAGCTCTGGATCGATGTCCTGATGCGCAACTCTGCAAAACAGATTGTGGGTATAGTCGGCACTGGTCTGAACCTTGACGCCTTTCTGCAGGATATCGTCGATATTAACCAGGAAGGTATCACCACTCTGTTTGTAGATTACAATGGTGCGATACAGCTGTACCGGGACCGCAACTACATTGATTTTGCGAGCGTTATCAAGCCCGAAGGCCAGAAAAACACGGTCGATCTGTTGTTTGACGCCCCCGAAGACAAACAGAAAATTCTCGGCATGCTGCAATTGCTGAAGAAAAATTCTGGCAAGGCCGGTCACTTCGAGAGCGGTTTTGTCACCGTAGATGGCCGCAAAAACCTGGCCGGCGTGGCTTTTTTACCTACAATTGGCTGGTTTGAAATAACACTTCTTGATCTGAACACGCTGCTGCCCAAAAGCTATCTGTGGCCTCTTGTGGCTGTTTTTATCGCAAGCCTCCTGATCACACTGATTGTGTTCCACCTCATTATCCAGTCGCGCATCGTAAAGCCCATCGTAGGGCTGGAAGAAGCAGTGGAGAAAGTTCGCGGCGGCAGCTTTATGCTCCCCCGGCTGGATAAACCGGATAACGAAATCGGGCGTCTCGTCGACCACTTTGAAAAAATGACCGAGAGCCTGCGTGACACCACTCG